>JAXHVC010000080.1:0-4187 GCA_034189315.1 Chloroflexota bacterium
CTTCCTGCAATCATAACGGTGAAAGCCAATATTAGAAGAACGAATCCCGTAAAATATGCGGCCGACCTATCGATAGGATTATTGACATATCCTGAGCCTCCAAGTCCTCCTGCCAATCCTGCACCAGCTGATGTTAGAGACCCTCCTGGATCCATGATATCCCAAAATGGAGTGGGTACATCTGGAATAACACCTACAACAAACCATGCTATCATGAGATCACCCATCCCTTTGAGTATTCCCATGGCTATTGCGGATACCAAACCAGCCGAAGCTACCGGTATAGTGACCCTGATCAATGTATATCTCCGGGTGGCTCCTAGAGCCAGAGATGCCTCCTTTAGGTTGGAGGGAACATCCCTTAGAGCGTCGTCAATTAATGGAGCCATAAATGGTATTATTAATAAGGATAGTACTATCCCTCCCTTGAAACTACTACCACCGGGTACAATACTCAATAAACCTACAATGGTCGCAGCTCCTAAAATGGCATATATAATAGGTGGTATACCTGAGAAGACTCCAAGAACTGACCTTATGCTCTTACCCAAGAAACCAGATGGGAATTCTGAGGAGAGTATAGCCATGGCCAGGGAAACCGGTAAGGCAATAGCAATGGCTATTCCAACCATTAGGATGGTGCCACCCAATGCGGCCAGCAAACCCTTTTCTCTACCACTTTGAGTGAATGTACTATGGTATTCAGTACTGAAGAGAGATTCAAATCCTACTCTTTCTATTGCATATGAGCTTTCTTGAAACAGCGTGACTATAATGAAAATCAGCATGCCTAAGGGTATCAATGCAGATGTACATGAGAGGAATATGGGCCAGTGTCTAAGCTGGCGTTTTAATTGGTTCACGAATTTTTCTACTATTGCCAATATTACCTTCAGCTATGGACAGTCTATGTTCATAACTTAACATTGGCTTGTTAATAAATAGTTAAGAACGTGTTAATACGGTGTTAAGAAGAGATAAGCAGTGTAGTAAATTGCCCGATCTCCCTTTTACACCGCGGTATAATAACGTTAGTATTAGAAGATGTGGTGAGAATGGCAAGCAGCAGAATTCTTGTAGTTGAGGATGATCAGACCTTGCTGGATGTACTCAAGTACAACCTCAACAAGGAGGGCTACACAATTTCTGTGGCGATTGATGGCGTCCAAGGACTTGAGATTGCTCTAGCGGAAAAACCAGACTTGATTGTCTTAGACCTCATGCTTCCCAAGATGGATGGTTTGGAGGTATGTCGCGTCTTGCGTAGAGAGACCACTGTACCAATACTTATGCTTACCGCAAAGTCGGAGGAAATTGATAAGGTGGTTGGGCTGGAAATTGGGGCTGATGATTATATAACTAAGCCGTTCAGTATGCGTGAGCTGCTAGCCCGAATTCGTGCTATGCTTCGTAGAGCTGAGATGTTGAGGAAGGAAACGGCTTTGCCGGATCAAGACCCTTCTACAATAATCAAGGCTGGTGATATTGAGATTGACCTAGTACGATATAGAGTGTCCAAAGCGGGATCATCTGTAGATGTAACCCCGAAAGAGTTTGAGTTGCTTGCATGCCTCATGAAGTATACGGGAAGGGTATGTAGTCGTGATCACCTCTTGCAGGAAATATGGGGTTATGATTTTGAGGGGGATACCCGTACTGTCGATGTTCATATTAGATGGTTGAGACAGAAGATAGAGGTTGATCCGGCGAATCCTCGACACCTGATTACCGTTCGTGGATTCGGATACAAGTTCGAGGAATAGAGGTGTTTCATAGCATACGGTGGCGAATAGCTATACCATTCATTATCCTCATATTGGTGTGCGTCGCCGGACTCAGCATCTATTTTTCCCAGTTTTTCAAGAACGAATACACCGAAGACCTCAAGGTGCAACTTACACATCAAGCACGTCTAATCAGCGAAAGCAGCGTATCCTCATTTAGCAACGGTCAATTCCAAGAATTAGACGAATTGGCGAAACAAGCAGGCGAGCAAATCGAATCTCGGGTTACCATCATTGATGTACAGGGAGTAGTGTTGGGGGACTCCGAGGAAGATCCGGAATTAATGGAAGATCATGCTGATAGACCTGAAGTTGTAGATGCCATTACTCAGGGTGTGGGATGTAGTACGCGATATAGTGATACGTTGGGCTATGACATGATGTATGTCGCGGTCCCGATAGCCATTGAGGAAGAGGTTGCGGGGGTATCACGCGTATCCGTTTCCCTCTCCGATATAGATGATTCCCTCCGCCGTATCTATCAAACACTTGCACTCGGGGGAATAATAGTAGTGGGAGTTGCGCTCCTTCTTGCCATCCAGATATCACGTATCACGGTTGAGCCCATTAGGAAATTGACACAGTCATCTAAGAGAATGGCTGAAGGTGATCTCGATCAGCAGATTAAAACAACAACCGATGACGAGGTTGGTGAACTGGGGCTTGCATTCAATCAGATGGCAGCTAGGATCAAGAATATGCTTGAGGAGATTACTTCTGAGCGAGATAGAATGACTATTCTCCTGGCTCATATTGGTGATGCCCTTTTTGTCGCGGGTAAAAATGGGAAAGTAACCATGACAAACCAAGCGGCAGAAGACTTCTTTGGTCTTTCACGTGAAGAGATGGTGGGACGGACTTTGATTGAGATCGTGCGGGATCATGAAATAGACGTACTTCTTCAGCAATGTCTAAACACAAGGGAACAGCAGTATTCTTTAGTGGAATTGAGGTCTCTGGGTAAGTACTTCGCTGTGACAGTGACACCATTGCGGGGCAAGACAGACTGTCTAGTGGTTCTGAGAGATGTCACGGAACAGAGGAGAACAGAGATTGTACGCAGGGATTTTATCTCGAATATTTCACATGAACTTCGTACACCGATAACATCCATGGTAGCCCTTGCTGAGACCCTGCAGGATGGTGCTATGGAGGATCACTCTGTGGCCAGGAGTTTCCTTGAGAAAATGGTTATCGAGATGGATAAATTGAATCAGATGGTTGAGGAATTGGGAGAACTTTCCCGCATCGAAAGTGGCATCGCTCCACTTAGAAAGTCCTCTATCGATATTACTGAAGTCATAGTTCGGGTTGTGGCTAGATTGGAGGCGCAAGCAGAACGTGCTGGTATCAGTCTTGCGATGGATCTCCAAAAGGATTTGCCTCAAATAGTAGCTGATACTGATAGACTCGAACAGGTTATGGTCAACCTGCTTCATAACGCTATAAAGTTCACGTCACCTGGTGGCAAGGTAACCGTTATGGCCAAGCAAAGAGAACGTGACCTGATGATCTCTGTGTCGGATACCGGTTGTGGTGTCCCTGCCACCGATCTTTCCCGCATCTTTGAACGCTTTTATAAAGCAGATAAGTCTCGCAGTGGTGGTGGTACAGGATTAGGTCTGGCTATTTCCAAGCACCTAGTACAAGCCCATGGGGGGGAGATTTGGGTTGAGAGCATCGAGGGAAAGGGATCGACGTTCTCTTTCTATCTACCGTTGTGATTTCCCTTAGGCTAAATAGTACAAACTCATATATATCCAATGGGGATTCCCTATTAGGTTGCTCGTAGACTATATCGTGCTATCGTTGCTGTCAAAACATGATTCCCTAAGTTTCTGGATTTAGCAAAGCGGAGTGGCTGAATGACAATTCGCTTGCTTGTATCGCCTCAATCCGTTGCCCTCGATCCGCTTAATCATTAGATCTACGTCTTTATCACCTCTGAAGGGACTTCCACAATTCGAATGGCTAACGTGATGACTTTGGCCTTGTTACTATTCTCAAAGAGTAAATGTTTTTAACGATTAGGTCCTTAACCCCGAGACACATAAGGTAGGGGGAATCCCCAATTTCTGTCATTGCGAGCGAAGCGCGGCAATCTGGGTAGGTGAGGGGGCAATCTGAACTTATTACCAGTCTTGTCTGCTATGAATCAACCTTCCTTCCACACCACACCCCAGATTGCCACGTCACTACCACTCCTCCTAAGAAACTGGAGGTTTCTTTTACTAATAACCCGTGTCCCTCACGGGTCCCGTGCTCGCAATGACGCACTGGGGTGAACGGTTACACGTAGGGAATGTACTACAAATGAAGTGAAGGAGATGAAGTAAGAGTCGATAAACCTCTTCAAGTTCCAGAATAAGTTCGCTACGGAAGAGACCCTTTCGGAGCTAAAGG
>JAXHVC010000081.1:0-18092 GCA_034189315.1 Chloroflexota bacterium
CAGGCAGGAGCATACTTCATCACAGTATGCACCAAGAAGCGAGATTGTCTGTTTGGGTAGATAGTAGAGGGTGGAGTACAACTGAATAACCTTGGCCAAGCTGCCAGAGAGGCATGGGAGTGGCTATCTGAGCAGTATACCTATGTTGATCTGGATGAATGGGTGATGATGCCCAATCATCTTCATGGAATAATCGTTATTAATGAATGTAGAAGGGACAGTTCGCGGACCACCCCTTCCACACGTAAACCTCTGGCGTGTTTGATTGGTGCGTTCAAGACTGTCTCGACAAAACGGATCAACAATATCCTTCACGCGCAAAGTGAAGTGATTTGGCAGCGCAACTATTATGAACGTATCATTCGCAGTGAAAAGGATTTAACACAAATGAGAGAATACATTGAGAACAATCCGCTTAAATGGTCCCAGGACAAATACAATCCTCATAACATTAGGACATCGTAGGGGATGGGTCTCTGGATTCCTACATCGAACAAGCCTCTGATACTACCAAGATAGCTCGCTTGATCAAAAGGGAGAATCTTAGGAGCCTCTGATCAAGTCCAAGTTTCCAAGATAATCGGCTTCAGTTGACTATGGTATTCTTGACTTAATCATAGGTTCCCTTAGAACTTCAAAGACAGATTGAAACTCAAGCTACCAAATAGTAAGAGCACCTATAAGTATCATCTATATCTCGTTAGTTAGGTGGGCAAAGGATATATAGAATATGATACCCACGAAGAACAAGGGGGAATAGTATAATAGATGTCTTATGTGGTGGGCCCGGCAGGATTCGAACCTACGACCAATCGGTTATGAGCCGACCGCTCTGCCGCTGAGCTACAGGCCCATCAAAAGAACTTGATTATAGCAGTCTCTTCTTGGATCTTCAAACACGAGGGAACGTTTTTCCGGATGAAATGAAAAACCATTTCTGTTTTACATTTGTTGCATTGTTCTGTAGAATACATTGTATACATATTATTTGGAAAAAGGAGATCTAGTTATGCCTGAGGAAACTACCGCGACAACAGATACTAGGGAAGCATGGTGGTGGGAAGCGGAAAAGCGGCGAACACCAGGCCTTGATTACTTGAGAAAAGCTGTATGGTCCAAGGGCACAACCGGAGGCGCCTATCAACCGGGTATTACAGCAGGTTTAGATAGGATGTATTGGTTTACTAAGTCTTGGAAGGAAACCGATGCTCATCCCTATCCGGAAAGAAGGGCCATGGCCATCCGGAGTGTTCTAAGAAACATCCCCATCTTCATTATTGACCATTCTCGTATACTTGGTTATAACTCGGCTAGGCCCAATGAGCTGACTTTTTACACCGAGTTTTCCTACGCATTCAACGAAAGTCTACTCCATGATCCACGGGGTGTAGTCCCAGAAGACGAGAGATGGTGGGTTTCAGGGATTATAGACTACTGGAAGGATCGCTGCTTCCAAGTCCAATGTGAAAGATACCTCACCGACGAGGAACAGGCTTCTATTCAACAAGGGCCTTGTTTCGGCGGTGTCTCTATGGATGGAAGTAGCTCAGCAAACATCGACTACGATTTTCCATTGCAGAATGGGCTTCTTAAGATTATCGAGATGATAGATGAGAAGCTGGAAGAGGCAGAGGATCTTCTCAGTACAGGGCCATCTACTCCACAATATTTAGACTATCATGAGAAGATCGACCAGTGGCGAGGTATGAAACTCTCCGCTGAGGCAGTGATCGAATGGGCTAACAGATATAGTCGCCTAGCAAAGATCGTTGCAGAGAATTTTGAAACCGATGCAAAGCGCAAGGCCGAGCTGCTCAAGATGTCGGAGATTTGCGCTAAGGTACCAGCCCACCCAGTAGAACACTTACAGGAATCTATACAATGCGAACACTTTGTAGCATTGGCCGCCAGGTGGTTTGACCGCGTTCATGCCGGTTGGTCCGAGAGGGTGGATCAGATCCACTGGCCATACTACAAGAGAGATGTCATCGACGAGAAGACCTTAACCAGAGACGAGGCAATCGAACTCTTGGCCGAGAATAATCTTCGTATATACGAGGTCACTGCATTAGCTCCCTTCCAATATGGATTTGCGTTCCAGGGAGCCCCAATCACATTGCCAACTCTGACTATCGGTGGAGTTGATGCCGATGGCAGAGATGCCTGCAATGACCTCACTGAAGCCATATTGGATGCATGCAAGCTGATTCGTGTAGGTGAACCATCCTATATATTCAGGTATCATCCACAAGCAAGACTCTCAACGCTCAAATCGGCATACGAGGCCGTCCGGCAAGGTTTGGGCTATCCCTCGTTCCAGCATGAACAAGTATGTCACGATACCTTGATGCACAACTTCGGAGCAACTCTGGAAGAAGCCCGAAGTTATGCCAATGTAGTATGCATGTCCCCAGGTGCCACAAAAGGAAGAGGCGGTCAGGGAGTACGCTATGCCTGTAGCTTTGTATCTGGAGTACTCCCGTTCCAGCTATCGCTTTTCGATGGATTCGAAGCAAACCTCATTCGTCTACAGTTAGGCCCACACACTGGAGACGCGACTGAGTTTAAGACCTTTGACGAATTCTTCGAGGCATTCCGTCTCCAGCTAAGAAATATGTACGAGATAGCATGCAGGAACAGAGTGAAGGGTAGGTATATTGAAGCTAAATATCTACAAAACGTCTTCGGTTCCTGCTTGTTCAAACGATGTATTGATAGCGGCATGGACTTGGTCGATGGCAGATGTCAAACCCTATCCAATGCTTGGATTACTACTGCCCTATTCACGGATGTAGTGGATTCATGCTACGCCATAAAGAAGCTTATCTATGAGGACAAGAAATACACCATGGCGGAGCTACAAGAAGCCCTCAAAGCCAACTGGTTAGGGTTCGCAGAAATGAGACAAGACTTTGTCAATGCACCAAAGTTTGGAAACGACATCGACGAAGTCGACGAAGTAGCAGCATTGTGCTATAAGACCATAGCAGAGGAATGTAACAGGAACGTAGACTGGGATGGTGGAAGATATATGCCCCTTCCGGAAAACGCTGCGGCATGGGCAGCAGGTGCATTGATGCCAGCCCTTCCTAATGGCCGCCGGCAAGGTGATAACCTCTATGATGGCGGTATCTCTCCTGGCGCGGGATACGATAAAAAGGGCCCTACGGCTGTGTTGAGGTCCGTGGCAAAGGTAGATCATCGAAGACTGAAGCAAGCGCTTCTCAATCAAAGATTATCCCCCACGCAGCTTGCCGGTGAAAAGGGATTCCAGCTGTGGCTTAACTACATGAAGACATGGTATGACCTGGGTGTGCCACACGTTCAGTTCAATATGGTAGATAACGAGACATTGAGAGCTGCTCAAAGAGAACCTGAGAAATACCAGGAACTCATTGTTAGAGTGGCAGGATATAGTGCCCACTTCACCGAACTCAACGCCCTAACTCAAGAGGGCATTATCGAAAGAACTGTTCAAGAGATATAGACCAATCCCGTAACCTCACATGCCCCCCGATTCGTTATCCTCTCGGGGGGCATGTTCTTCTTGTTCTATACACCGGTTGTAAGGCAATTGCTACCCCTAGGGTGCATATGTCGACTTCTCCCCAAGCTCCCCTGATGAACACGGTCGTTGATACAATCCTCACCTTCTTATTGGTTATAAGAAGAGTCCGTTTCTATATCGAACTTCTGTTAAAGAATGGAATAGAGATGGTGGCATTGTTGTTCAACCCGGCATTGTGTGATTTTAATTTCACCTACTAGATCCTCTAGGTGGTACAGAACAGGATGAACCTGTTAACCCGTTTCACAATGCACAATTCCGTCTCCACAACATCAGTGTTCGCAAGTGTTAGAAGGTATGACTTGCTCTCCCTGAGAACCGATTTCCTAATCCTGCCAGTAACAAATAGCTGCTACACAAGCAATCTGGATGGGGGTAAATCACGCGGGAAGAAATCGATTAATGGAGGATAAATATGACACAAGAAACCCAAGAAGAAGTACGTGAGGCATGGTGGTGGGAAGCAGAAAAGAAGAGGAGTACCGAATTAGACTACCTGAGGAAAGCAGTGTGGTCAAAAGGCACAACGGGTGGTGCATATCAACCTGGTATCAAGGCAGGATTAGATAGATGCTACTGGTACACCAAATCATGGCAAGAAACCGAAGAATGGCCCTATCCAGAAAGAAGAGCCTTGGCTCTCCGTAACGTACTCCAGCACATACCAATATTCATTATAGATCATTCTCGTATACTGGGCTATCACGCCGCAAGACCAAACGAGCTTTCTATGTATACAGAATTCTCATACTCACTTAACGAAGGCATCCTGCACGATCCACGAGGTACCGTCCCAGAAGAAGATAAGGAATGGTTTGGAGCTATCTGCGAGTACTGGAAGACCAGGTGCTTTCAGGTTCGGTGTGAAAGGTATTTATCTGACGAAGAACAAGCAGGGATCCAGCAAGGCCCATGTTTCGGTGGTGTATCTGTGGATGCCAGTAATAGTGCGAACTTCGAATATGAATTCGTACTAGAGAACGGGCTTAGTAGGATAATCTCTATGATCGACGAGAAGCTAGAAGAAGCAGAAGACCTTATCAGTACGGGCCCAGCTACCCCTCAATATTTGTATCTCCATGATAAGATCGATCAATGGAGGGGAATGAAGCTGGCTGCTGAGTCTGTTATACAATGGGCTAATCGGTATAGCCGTCTGACAAGGATAATAGCCGAGAACTTCGAGTCCGATGCGAAACGCAAAGCAGAGCTACTCAAGATGTCTGAAATCTGTGCCAAAGTCCCGGCAAACCCGGTAGAACACCTACACGAATCATTACAATGTGAGCACTTCGTCGCCGTGGCCGCTAGATGGATGGATCGTGTACATGCAGGATGGTCAGAGAGAGTAGACCAAATTCACTGGCCATATTACAGAAGGGATGTTCTGGAAGAAGAAACCTTGACAAGAGAGGACGCCATCGAACTACTAGGGGAGAATAACCTTCGTATCTACGAGATTACCGCATTAGTTCCATTCCAATATGGTTTTGGATTCCAAGGAGCCCCCATAACCCTCCCCACCTTAACTATCGGTGGTGTGGATGAAAACGGAAAGGATGCCTGTAACGACCTAACGGATGCCATCCTAGAAGCATGCCGACTGGTTCGAGTGGGTGAACCATCCTACATATTCAGGTATCATCCACAAGCCAGGCTATCTACATTGAGATCAGCCTATGATACTGTTCGCCAAGGGCTGGGCTATCCATCCTTCCAACATGATGGGGTTGCTCTCGATACATTGATGTACAACTATGGAGCCACCCTGGAGGAAGCTCGGAGTTATGCTAATGTGGTATGCATGTCACCAGGCATAACCAGGGGTAGAGGAGGCCAGGGCGTAAGATACGCATGTAGTTTTGTATCTGGTGTTATGCCCTTCTACTTGGCTATGAATGATGGATTTGAAGCAGGGCTTATTCGCCTGCAAATAGGTCCTCACACCGGTGATGCCACAAGATTCGAAACCTTCGATGCGTTTTTCGAGGCATTTAGACAGCAAGCACGCTACATGTATGAGCTAGCTTGCAGGAATCGTAACAAGGGCAGATATATGGAAGCCAGGTATCTGCAGAATGTTTTTGGCTCTTGCCTGATGCGAAGGTGCATTGAGAGCGGTATGGATATGGTGGACGCACGAAGTGAACCAGTATCAAACGCATGGATTACCATCGCACTGGTTGCCGACACAATTGACTGTCTATACGCTGTAAAGAACCTTGTCTACGATGATAAGAAGTACACCATGGCCCAGCTACAGGAAGCCCTTCAGGCCAACTGGATAGGTTTCGCAGAAATGAGACAAGACTTCCTCAACGTACCAAAGTTCGGTAACGATATCAACGAAGTAGATGATATGGCAGCTCGCTATTATAAGATGCTATCCGAAGAATGCGGTCGCAATATCGAAGCCGGCGGTGGCAGATTCATGACCCTGCCAGAGAATGCATCTGGATGGTCCGCAGGTGCTATATTCCCAGCGTTGCCCAATGGAAGAAGGCAAGGAGATTGTCTATACGACGGAGGCATATCACCTGGTGCAGGATTCGATAAGAAAGGACCTACAGCTGTACTAAGGTCGGTCTCTAAGATAGACCATCGACGCTTAAAGCAATGCCTGCTCAATCAAAGACTATCTCCCTCTCAACTTGCGGGAGAAAAGGGATTTCAACATTGGCTCAATTACATGAAGACTTGGTATGACCTAGGTGTACCTCATGTTCAATTCAATATGGTGGATAATGAGACTCTTCGTGCGGCTCAACGTGAGCCGGAGAAATACCAAGAATTAATCGTTAGGGTCGCAGGATACAGTGCTCACTTCACCGAACTCAACGCCTTGACTCAAGAAGGCATAATCGAGAGGACCGTTCAGGAAATCTAGCATATATTCCAATCAGCATTACCCCCGGTGAGTATGGTACTGGGGGTAACACCCTATTCCTCATGAGACAATAGCGACCGGTAATGTCTATCAACCATATCTCCCAAGTGCTCCATTACCGGTGATCTCTGTTCCTAGTATAGAAACACCACACCAAACACAGGTGACAGTATCGATATGGGGTAGATTGACTAAATACAAGTAATTGTATGATAATTTACATAAGACACCCTCTGTTATGTATGTTATAGACTCAGATTAAGGACTCTACAAAATCACATCCATGATTTCATATATATACGCAATACGACCTGTTACTTCCTGCGAAGGAAGTATATGTCTCTTGCTGTCATCCAAAAACTGCATTCACAATATATGGGAGAGAAGCAGAAGGGTCTCACCCAAATCAAGCAAGAACACGGGTCTAAACTACCTCGGTACTTCCTTGACAGCAAAGCCCTCTTATCTTCATATGCTCTCAATCGTAAGACTATCGTCAGCCGACCGATCACTAAATTCCACAATACACTTTATAGCGTTTTACAAATTACTCAAGATATCGGAACTCTGATTCGCAATAGGACATCATCCCTATTTGCAGTTTCTCATACTATCGAAATGTTATTTAAAGACAGGTGCCAACTATTAGTGTCTCGGATATAGGGAAATCCCTACATTGACTGTCATTAATCTTTCAAGAAAGGAGGTGATTTATGCCACGGAGAAAGAGCGAATGGGATGAACAAAAGGAGAACCTATTATGCATGCAAGAGGCCTCTAAGACGGTTGAAGAGAGAGAATTCTTGCCAGATACGCCCTGTGGTAAATGCAAGAACTTCTCAGCAGCTAGTTTCGGTTCCGGAATCGGTCGATGTATTGTGCTCAAGACAGGTTCTGATATATCGAGTGATCCTCCTGTGTTTATCCTCGAAGGCGAGGTCAATATGACCTCAGATGTCAAAATGGATGCCAGCAAGTGTACCTACTTCGATAAGATGGACCTAATCGATACCGATATAGCACAAGCATACGATCCTCGTTATAGCCGCCATATCCGACAGATGCAAAAATAATGATCAGTATGACCATATGCAAGAGTATTAACGTCAACGACTAGCCTTGGGTTCATGAATACACAAGAGGAGCTTTTCACTGGCAAATACTCTCATCGAAGAGCTCGTATCATGGGCAATGCCACCTATAAAATACAAAACAATAAAGGGGAGGTTAGTAGGGTAATGACTATTGAAGTGGCAAGAATTTCTGAGGCAGCAGAGAAGAGGAGTCTTGACGATCTCGAAAAGGAAAGATCATGGTGGTGGGCGGCAGAAAAGAAGAGGTCACCACGCCTGGATTACCTTAGAAAGGCAGTCTGGAAGAAGGGGAGAAGAGGTGGTGAATATGAGCCCGGCATCAAGGTCGATATAGAAAGCCAGATATTGTTCACCAAATCCTGCAAGCAAAATGAGAATGACCTTCCGCAGGTACGAAGAGCTAAGGCACTAACCTACATGATGGAAAACAGGGCCGTTTTCATTACAGATCATTCTCAGATTGTGGGCACCGAGGGCAATCTTCCTCACACTCTGTATTATTACGCAGAGGCCGGACCTCTGTTCGCAGAGGAGATATACAATGATCCGATCATCATCCCAGAGCCAAGGGAAGAATCGCTCAAGTCGCTGTCCGACCTGATGAATTACTGGAGTACTCGTCATAGCATGATGAATCTCATGAGACAATTCAGAGCAGAGGATATAGGCAAGCTCTTCACGATGGCTCTCATGTGGGGAGCTCCATTCGGTGGTAGTTTTGGCTATTCAGGTAAGGACTATGAGTACATCCATGGTCCAGACCAAGAAGTGGGAGGCGGTGTGGGTTTCGAGGAAACCATCGATAGAATCCAACAGAAGATCGATGATGGCGAAGACAAGCTAGATGGAACTCCAGACTCTGGCGAGCTCGAACTGTACGAGAAACTCCCCAACTGGGAAGCAATGCAGATTGTCTTAGAGGGATGCATCAATCATTCCAAACGCTATGCCAGGTTGGCTCACATCATAGCAGAGAACTTCGAGCCACAAGCAAAAAGACAGCAGGAGCTGCTCAGGATTGCAGAGACTTGCGAGAGGGTCCCAGGTCAGCCAGCCAGAAACCTCCAAGAGCATCTGCAGCTCCAGCACTTCATACAGGTATGGACCAGACTTGAGGATGCAGAAGGTGCTTGGCCTACCCGGCCCGATTACTACGGCTGGCCCTATTACAGCAAGGATGTAAATATAGACAAAAGCTTGACCCAAGAAGAAGCACTCGATTTGGTTGGGGAATTGATGATCCGAGCCTACGAAATTGGTCACTTCATGCCACGTGGTGGTGCCGAGGCCCTGCAAGGTATAGCAGGCACCTGGGTATGGACTCTCGGAGGAGTGAATAAAGACGGATCAGATGCATGCAATGACCTAACCGTGGCCTTCCTTCAAGCCGCACGCCTAGTACGTGTGGCCAATCCCACCTTTGGTTTCCGCTGGCATCCGCAGGTCAAAGATGACGTGATGAGAGAAGTCTTTGAATGCATTCGCCAAGGGCTAGGTTATCCTAGCATACGAAATGATCCAATACTAATAGCTAATGGAATGTACTGGCATCACCACCCCCTTAAAGAGATGCGCACATGGGTACACCAAGCATGCATGTCACCCTGCCCTACTACCAAATTGGGTTATCAGCCTTGTCGCATGGCCTCCGCTACAATGAATTCCGCAAAGATGATTGAATACACCCTGCACAACGGCTTTGACCACTGTCTCCAAATGCAAATGGGACCCAAAACAGGTGATGCTAGGAAATTCGCCGATTTCGAACAGCTTTTCGAAGCATGGGTGAAACAAATGGAATGGCTGATGAACTTTGGTGTTCGCATTGTCAACAAAGGGAGGGTGGAAGCCCACAAGAATTATGGACGCCCCTTCCTGGGAGGCATCTCGGAGCGGTCTATTGAGAGCGGGTATGATCCTGTCGATCCAAGGTCTGGTGAACGTGGTAATAGCTGGGTTACGCTATTCACCTGGGTTGAAAACGCGGATAGCTTGGCAGCCATAAAGAAGCTTGTATTTGACGATAAGAAATACACCATAGACGAGGTAGTCGATGCGTGTGCCAAGAACTGGGAAGGCAAGGAAGAGATGCGCCTCGACTTTGTGAAAAACGCTCCCAAATGGGGTAATGATGATGATCAGGTAGACCAGATTATGGTGCGATGCCTCAGAGAAGTAGCTAGACATTCTTGGGAACTAAAAGACCCCTGTGGTAATCCCTGGCCAGCACTACCCGAGAATGTCAGCGGGAACATACACTTCTCTAACTTGGTACATGCCCTGCCAAATGGCAGACGATGGGGAGATGCGCTCTATGACGGCGGTATATCGCCCGGTCCAGGATTGGATAAAAAGGGACCAACTGCAGTTCTGAAATCCTGTGGCAAGATAAACCACATCAGCGATGGCAGAGCCTTCCTCCTCAACCAAAGATTATCACCAACACAGCTTGCAGGGGAGAAGGGGTATCAACTTTGGAAAGCCTATATACGAACCTGGGCAGATCTTGGTATCGATCATATCCAGTTCAACATGATCGACGATCAGACACTACGGGCTGCTCAGAAGGAGCCGGAGAGGTATCAGGAAGTCATTGTCCGTGTGGCCGGATATAGTGCCCATTTTGTAGATATCAGCCGAAAAACCCAAGACAACATCATACAGAGAACAATTCAGGGATTAGGATAGTACTCAACCTGCAAGGCAACGAGGCTGGGAACTATAGGTCCATTTGAAAGGTGTAAAGATGAGCGATGTTCCATTGATCACTCAGATACAGAGATTCTCCGTTAATGATGGTCCTGGCTTCAGAACCAATGTCTTTGTTAAAGGGTGCAATATGCGTTGTATGTGGTGTCATAATCCAGAAACAATCCGCCCACAAAGGGAGTTGTTATGGCGTAGTAACCTATGCGAGCAATGCGGCCGCTGTCTTGAAGCCTGTCCGAGGAATGCCATCAATCCCCCAATCGACCCAGAGCTGGCAAGAGCAGATGATTCCTCCTATAACAAAATCATTCGATCAAACTGTGATATGTGTATTAAGTGTGTAGATGTTTGTGTGTATGGAGCCCTGCAGGTCGTCGGTAGCGAGCTCAGTATTAGCGACATCCTGGATGAGGTGGAACAGGATAGGCCCTTCTACGAAAACTCGGGGGGTGGAATGAACCTCAGCGGTGGTGAGCCTACGGTGTTCCCCGAGTTCACCACAAAACTATTGGAGCAAGCCAGGGCAAGGGGAATCAATAGTTGTCTTGATACCAATGGACATTGCGCCCCCGAAACGATACGGTCAATGCTACAGAATATCGATATCGTATTGTATGATCTCAAGCATCTCGATTGCGAAGAACATAAAAAGGTAACCGGTGTTGGAAACAAGCTGGTCCTTAGTAATCTCCGAGGACTTATGGAACTGGAAAAGGAGGTCTGGCTACGAATTGTAGTCATCCCAGGTCTGAGCGATTCCATGGAATACCATGAGAGGATGGTCGCTTTCTTACAAACACTACCCACCAAACCTCAGAGGATAGACCTACTACCCTTCCACAACTGGTGTGAAGCCAAGTACAAACAACTAGGGATATCTGACTGGGCCTTCGCTGATTTTCAAGCCCTAGAATCAACGAGTGTAGATCCAGTACTCAGGCTCTATCAAAAGACTGGACTAAAAGCGAACATCGGAGGATCTGGATTCGAAGATGCTCCATAGTATTATTATGGTCATTGGTGTCTGTGGGGATATCCCCACAGACACCATCTCCCCAAAGGTATAACAAACCGGTTCATTCAAAATAATCGTTTGCCCATTTTGTGAAATTGCACTTGTAGCAAACTATCGATAACTATCTTGGGCAGACAATCCCTCTCTCACATCTCGAATACTGCGATAGCTTTAGGTCTGTTTTCAACACGTGAATAGGCACCATCCAAGCAACACTCATAATAGGTGGACACGAAGAAAGGAAGGGAATATGAACATCACTTGCTACAAATGTGGTTACACAAGTGAGGTGGGTGAATTCAAATATCTCTGCTTCACTGGATGTCCAGCCTGTGGCGCTAGTGAACTAAGGGAATGCCCAAAATGCGGAACCCATGCCATACTACACAAGGCAGAGGCATTGGACGATGAGGAAGAACAAATGAAGGAGCTTAGCAAGAGACTAGCGGCAATCCCAGCAAACTCCCCAGATTTCATGCTGGAAGAGGCAAGAGAAATCATTGCCAAGCTAAGCGCCTTCAATCTGAGATGGAATATCCCTGCTCTAGATGAATTCATTTCAGAGCGCCACCGAGAACTCGGACTTGGACAAAGACACAGCTGACACATTGATAAAAAACTAGGATGCACTTTACTAACCTAAAGCAGTGTCATTGGTATATTACTGCTACCTAAAATAAAGCTCATCTACCCTATATTCACCCTCTATTAAAGAGTTAACAATTATGCCATTAGCTGCGATACACATAACGTAGGCGTAACCATTCACCCGATTTCCGTCATTGCGGGCGAAGCGCGACAATCTGTGAATGTAAGGGAGACAATCTGAACCTATTACCAACCCTGTCTGCCCTGAATCAACCTTCCCTCCACCCAACGTCCCAGGTTGCCACGTCGCTACTGCTCCTCCTAAGAAACTGGTTGTTTCTTGCACTAATAATCCGTTTCCCTCACGCGGGTCCCATGCTCGCATTGACAGGTGTATTTTACCCAACAAACAATGTGTTTCGGAGCTACGTTAATAATCATTAAGAGTTATAAAAGCAAAATCCTATTGTTACCCCAGTTGAATACCCTGGCACAAGAGAATATCATTGACAAAATAATATGGTAGAGTTCCATCCATACAAACGCATCTGTTCCTCGACACGCTATGTAATAAAGAACTAAAGGGGGTAAGTCTAATGACTACAAAGGACTCTAAGATAACCTGCGGCTATTGCCAGAATTACGTACCAATGGTAAGTGATCTACGAGGTATATGCAGAGTAATACCCGGAGACAAACCAAACTCGCGCGGTAAAAAAGTCACGCATGACATGGATGCCAACCAGTGTCCCAAATTCGACGGTATTGGCGTAGTAAAACAAATGGACGTAACTCAGCAAGCATGGGGAAGTGGAGAAGATATTTCAAGCTATCGTTCATCCACGGTATTCGAAACACAAGAGGAAGCGAAGGGTGATCGCCTGGTATGGGAAAAGCATGCCAGGGAAGACAAGGCCAAAGAGTAGAGCACTTTCTTCACAACATATTTGTGATGTGATTTCCTGGTGAGATTATCATGGGTGAAGAGTATTGCACTAGTACTATGTCTCAGTAATAGCTGTGTAAAGCAGCGTTTCGCGATACACAAGTTCTCTCAAATTCCTCTCCCTCGAAGGGAGAGGCTAGGTGAGGGTGATTCCCCTTTCCTGATGGGGGAATGTAATTGTAAAGCCTTTTCTGAGACACTACTTTATTCAGATCCCGCTCCGCTGAAGGGAGCGTTTTGGATAGAATGATAACCTTCTCCTGATATGTGCTTGTGTACAGTTCTATCCACGATTCTTAGCCGTTATCACGTCCAATAGTAATACTACCAAGTGCCTTATATACTATTGTATCTTCCTCGGGTAGCACAGTGCGGGGATCGAGTAACAGATTCTCCTTATCCACCCGACCCAGCACAGGAGGTTCATGGCAACGAAGTCTAAGTGCTAAATCTTGTGCTGGGATATCATCGCTACCTTCAATGCATAACAGCTTAGTGGGAAGCATGCCACCGGGCAGGCTTCCTCCCCCCACTACAGATTCCCCATCGATTATCCTAGCCCCACCTTTAACAGCATCACCCCAATAATCCGCCCGTGCCGTAATCTCCTTCAATGGCATGGACATCATTCGCCATATAGGGATCTTAGTCTCCGCCTCTTCCCTTAGATAGTGCAGCAATGTTGCTATCAAACCAGATAGCCTGACCTTGTCGATCCGTGACGATCTAGCCAAGGGATGCCCTTTGATCTTGCCTATAAGTTTGGCTTTTCCTACAATGATTCCAGCTTGAGGACCTCCTAGCAATTTGTCTCCGGAGAAAAAGGCCACATCTGCACCTGCAGCTAGGCTCTCCTGAACAGTTGGTTCATGATCCAGCCCATACCGAGAGATATCAATTAGACAACCACTACCCAAGTCATCAAAGACCATTAGATTGTATCGCCGGGCTAATGCTACCAATTCCTGTAAGACTACTGATTGAGTGAAACCCACTATTCTGAAGTTACTGGAATGAACACGAAGCAAAGCAGCTGTATTAGAGGTAATGCTATACTCATAGTCTGCTAAGTAGGTACAGTTCGTGGTACCTACTTCTACCAAACTGGCCCCGCTACGACGCATTACATCGGGGATGCGAAAACCGCCACCAATCTCAACCGCTTGTCCTCGTGATACGATGACATCCTTGCCCTCAGCCAGAGCAGCAAGCCCCAACAATACAGCAGCAGCATTATTATTCACTACCAAAGCAGCCTCCGCCCCAGTCAACTGACATAAAAGTGGTTCCACGTGGACTTGACGAGAGCCCCTTTCACCACTGTCCATATCTATCTCTAGGTTGCTATACCCAACAGCTGCTCGCCGCATGGCCTCAACACATTCCTCACTCAGAGGTGCCCTGCCTAGATTGGTATGAAGAATCACCCCAGTAGCATTAACCACTGGCTGCAGTGTACAAGCTCCAAGCTGCATTCCCCTCTCGTATATCGACTGCACTAGGTCATCCATAGATGGGCATTGTTGCCCCTTTCGTATAGATTCCCTAACCAAGTCAAGGCGCTGGCGAATAAGGCTCACCACAACTTCTCGTGAATACTTCTCCTCAAGATCACGAATGCGCTTGTCCAGCAACAGGCTATCTACGCTAGGGAGCTGTCTAAATTCACTCTGCATTTCCGCTTCATTGTAACACATCTCCAACCCATGGTAGGTCGGTTACCAACTTATGTGTAATACACCACCACTGATCGTCCACAATCGTAAAGTAACAATGGTATTTTCTTTAGGATGCATTACAATATGGCCATTGATACTGAAGCTTGCATATGTTTCGCAGGAACACCAGGATCACCTATATCAATCAGATATTGCTTCATCCAGGAATTAAAACTCTTTCGGCAAGCAAACACAATCAGATGCGGAAACCGATTGAGGAACCCTACTCATATGTGCAGTTTTAGTATCGACTATGATAGACAAGGAGGAATCTGACGCCAATGAAACTTACATTAAAGCAGGCAAACCAAGTAATCGAGGCAGCCACAAAGAAGGCACTTGAAATCAATACACCTATGAACATCGCAATTGTAGACGAAGGTGCTAATCTTCTTGCCTTCCAGAGGATGGATGGTGCATGGCTGGGCAGTATAAATATCGCCATGAATAAAGCATACACAGCTCGTAGTTTCGATATGGAAACACGTGCGCTTGCCCCACTATGCCAACCAGGACAACCGTTGTTCGGTATTCACGCTAGTAATGAAGGCAGGCTCATTGTATTCGCCGGAGGCATACCATTAAAATCGGAAGACACTGTCATAGGCGCCATCGGAGTTAGTGGTGGAAGCGTAGAACAAGATCAGGATGTTGCAGAAGCTGGAATTGCAGCTCTATAGAAACACGTCCAAGTAGGGCATACGAAAAGGTCTAAGCCAAAGTTATTAGTATTCGCATCTATTCACTTGTACTTAGTTGTTAAGGGAATGCCCCCCATTCCTCTGAGCGTGTCGAACTACTAGCCTTCGTTCGACACGCTCAAAACAAGCAGTTGTATTAAACCACCAAGTTCTTAGAAGTACCCCACATATCGATAATCAGAATGACTAGTTCTGTTGAATGGACTCATCATAAAGAGCCCCTATTAATCCAGGTACTTCCTCAGCTCCTACAGGAACAGTAATGCTCGAACCTTCGAAGTCATCGCCAATAGGTTCATATGGACCTCCTAAGTATTGAGAGATAAATGCCTCCGCTACAGCAAAGAACGATAGGCTATTTTCTGGCCTGGCAAAGCCATGTCCCTCATCAGAATATAGCACATACGTAACAGCAAGGTTGTTCCCTTGCATGGCTTGAACAATTTGATCGGACTCAGATTGATTAACACGGGGATCATTGGCCCCCTGCCCAATTAATAACGGACGCTGGATCTGATCAACATATGTTAGGGGAGAACGCTCGGTTAAAAAGGCTCTGCCTTCCTCAGTTCTGTGATCACCTACACGCGTCGCGAACAGCTCTACCTGCGGTTCCCAATATGGCGGTATGGATTCAAGTAGCGTTATAAGGTTTGAGGGTCCTACAATATCCACACCACAAGCAAATATCTCGGGTGTATTGGTCATGCCCCAAAGAGTCGCATAGCCTCCATAGCTACCACCCATAATCGCCACTCGGTCGGGATCTGCAATTCCTTCCTGAACGGCCCAATCAACCGCATCGATAAGATCATCGTGCATCTTCCCTCCCCACTCAAGATTACCAGCATTGATAAACGCCTTCCCAAAGCCGGTGGATGCTCTGAAGTTTACGCTGAGCACAGCATATCCACGATTGGCCAGCCACTGATGAACCGAGTTGTAGCCCCACACATCGCGCCCCCATGGTCCACCATGGACATACAAGACCAGTGGTAGTGGAGCAAAGGGATGACCATCACTATCACAATCAGACATTACCGGAAGCGTATAGTAGCTGACTAGATTCAGACCATCACGAGATTCTATAACCACTGGATGCATGTCTGCCAAGGGCAAATCATCTAGGTCACTTCGGTGTGTGAATAGGAATTGGGCGCTATGTGTCTCGCGATCGTATTGATAGTACCGTATTGGTCCATCATCTATAATATAAGCCACTATCCAGAATCTATCATCCATGGTTCGGTCAGTCACTTCTATATCGCCATCATCAACCGTACTCAAGTAATCAAGGTCACTAATAATCGTATCGTCCAGTATCCGCCATTGCTTGCGTTCATACGTAAAGGCAACAGCCTGGACTGTCCTTTCCGTGGGATGAACCATGGCATCACTGATGTCTGCCAGTGGATCTTCGGCTATCAAGGTCTCCTCTCCAGTCTCAAGGTTGATAGAGATAAGTGCAGATGTATTCCTCCCACGGCTGTCTATCATAAATAGATTCATACCCGTTTTGTCGAAACCAACAGGCGATGTCGTAAGGCTATCCTCCATAGGAATAGAGGTGAATAGTTCCCAGTCTCCTTTCTCTGTGGCCTTGAGAACCTCGGTGCCACCATCAGGTGTATAACGCATGGCAAAGCGCACCCTATAATCATCATCTATTACAAACCCAAGGTAGCCCTCGTTCTCTAAGACAAGGGTTCTCTCTCCAGTATTGACGTTAATCCGGTAAAGATCATGAAGTTGAGGAACACGATCATTGAGCCCGATAATTATCTCGTCTGGGAATTTGGGACTAACTGCTTGGATCTGGGACTGTACCCCCTCTAAAGGGGTAAGGTCTATTGTATCGCCGGTGGACAGATTTACACTATAAACCCTCCAATTCTCATCACCGGCTTGATCCTGGATATACAATATGTGTTCATTACTATAGGACCAAAAGTATGCCCGGATACCACGGTCGCTATCATTTGTGACCGGCTCAGCTTTTGCAGGATCATCAGCAGGTCCCACCCACACATTAAGCACTCCGTTCACTGGAGCAAGATAGGAGATCTTAGATCCATCATCACTTAGCTGAACCGAAACCTTATCCGGATTACCAAACAACACCTCCCGAGGGATGAGAGGGACCTCAACCCCAGGAGCTTCGGGACAATCATAGTGATAGGGATAGCAGGCGGGTATTAATAGCGCGATAAATAGCAGGTAAAACAAAGCCTTTTTCATTTTTTCCTTCCTTGCATCTTCAATTATTACGGCGAACAAACATTATCCTTCACACTGCTACACCTCCTCACTCATTCACACGCCAATCCTAGTTATACACAAAGAAATCACTATGCTTTCCTATCGCACGCAAACTCACTAAGGTAGTCTCTAGTACACCCGTATTATCTACTACAATACAAGAAATAAACGATAACTCCTAATATAACTTCATATGCTATATATAATACCAACCTACACGAGCACTCTCCACATACATCAAGAGCTTTAGTTTGCCGTAATTTCCTACCACTATCACCCAACTAAAACATAGCCAGATATTGCTACTGAATCAAGAGTCAGAGGAACATTCATCAGGCTATAGCTCCTAGTAGGATTAACATAAGTACTCACACTCAATCCAGCATACCCCTATTCCTATCGTATACTTAGAAGCTATCTAAGCACTTGACATATCCACGGGGGACAGTATACTTCTCCCACTATTCTTATAGTTACGTTTATTAAAGATGGCCATCATTATGGGTATTATATTGAATGGTATCATTACGAGCAGATTCTATATATGGCATGGCTCAGAATATCGGTAAGGGAAGCTCTATATAGAAAATGTCTAGCGTACTCCCGT
>JAXHVC010000082.1:0-4244 GCA_034189315.1 Chloroflexota bacterium
CCCATTCTCAATCCCTCTGTCCCAATCTGATCTTCTTGCATTAGACACCTTCTATATGATTCTACTTCATCTCCTAGGTGTCCAACTTAATTGTAGACCAAAGGAAGACTATACTGGTTATAGATTATTTCCCTATAATGCGATTTATCTCATGGAAGAGCTATTGATATGATTGTTAGCTATTTGTGACTTTGGTATATATTAGGATAGTAAACCGTTTTTATGCAATGTTCCACATCAGATACTCACAATGTATTCGTAAACTCCTGTTAGATTAACAAAAACTAATCGTGTTATTTACCAGATATTTTACTTGGTTAACCCATTTATTTACTTCTCCCTGTTAATATACGTAAAGCACCTTGCGTATACACATGGAGGAAAAGTCTAGTGAAAAGGTTTAAGAAGGTACAGCATGGTTTTACCCTTATTGAGCTTTTAATCGTGGTGGCCATATTGGCCGTGGTTGCTGCAGTAGCCATCCCCAATCTCTCTAGATTCGTAGGCTCTGGAGGTGTTGAGGCCTTTGAACGAGACAAGGATATCTTACAAGAGCTGATACATGTATATATGATTGAAGAGGGTGTTGGGTATCCCACAAGGACAGGAGGTGCTGGCCCAATAGATTTTGATTCACTAATTACAGCTGGGTATTTACCTGAGATACCAAGTTCATCTGTCTTTGATGGAGGGGACTATATCTGGGAGATAGATTCGGATGGTAGCATAATAACTACGTATGATGAACAAGCTAGTTTTGAATTGTTGTTGAATCTATCGTTGGACGAGGGAGCAGGAGATGTAGCCCATGATCTATCTTTCGACCAGGATGATTTTCGTGAGAATGATGGTACGCTCAGCAATTATCCCTCATGGATAACAGGAAAGGTTGGATCAGCTCTTAATTTTGACATTAATAGTTATGCCAATTGTGGCAACGATTCTAGCTTGGATGTCACTGATGCTATTACAGTTGAGGCATGGATGAATACATATGTGGATGGTTGGAATTACGCTCGACCAATAACTCTGGCTCCTGCTGCCCCGGATGATGATTATCAGGTGAAAGTGGAATTGACCACATTGAATTTCGACTATTCCCGTGCTCAAGATGATGGGGATGATCTGAGATTCTATGACTGTGCCGGAAGCCCTTTGAGCTATTGGATAGAGAACTGGGATGCTTCAGGAACATCAACGGTCTGGGTAAAAACACGCACTGCTGGAACCTCTTCGATATATATGTACTATGGGAATACGTCTGCCAGTTCTGCAAGTGATGGAACCCAAACATTCGAATTCTTCGATGATTTTGAGGCTGCAACCCTTGATACCGACAAATGGGATACAAATGGTGGTGCTGAAGATGGTTACTCAATCACGGATGGGGTTATTGAAATATGGATGTCTGATTACACCGTCTACTCCAAAACGGATATTACCAATACCGATAAGGCTGTCATGTCGAGAATAAAGAGGATTAGTGGAGGTGACTTTGATTCAGGTGTTTGGCTTAGCTACAATGGCGGCAATTCGGGTATTGGCTGTATTTTGGATGATGCGGGGAGTGGTCATCACTGCGGCATTTGTTATGCCAACTGGGCGAATTTACCCATTCTATTTACTGGAGCTATTGGGGTTGATGAATGGCAGGACATCGAGATATGGAGAATTGGCAATACCGTGTATGCCTCTGCATTTGGAGAGACCATAAGCACAACGGTTGCCAACCAAACCGTAAATCCTGTTGGCCTTTGGGCTGATGGTGATGCTGAGTCCAGATCAGCATACTTTGAGTATATTGCTGTCCGCAAATGCGCTTCCTCTGAACCAAGTGCCACAGTAGGTAATGAACGACATAATGGGTGGAAATACAAGAGATCGATCACGTTGGCTCCAACTACCCCAGAAGATAATTATCAGGTGAAAATTGAATTGACCACCTTGAATTTCGACTATTCTAATGCTCAGGATGATGGGGACGATCTGAGATTCTATGACTCTGCCGGAAACCCCTTGAGCTATTGGATTGAGAATTGGGATACATCTGGAACGTCAACAGTTTGGATAAAGGTCCCAACCTCTGGGACTTCCACGGTGGATATGTACTATGGTAATCCTATTGCCAGTTCGGCGAGCAATGGAGACGATACATTCAATGTGTTTTTGAATTTTACGCGTGATGGCGTTGTGAGTCATGGTGGTGGTAGTCAAGACATCGATACTAATGATTGGGAAATAATTGATGATACCACTATTCGGATGTGGAACAACAATTGGAAAGCTTGTGAGAGAGATTTCAGTAGTACTGGTGATGGTAGTCAAGTAATAAGTTTCTCCTTCAAAAGTGTAGGGATCCAGGGAGAGGTTGATGGGGTAGGTCTAGACAACGACTCCGGTATAACATCAGGCTCGTTCTACCACATTTATGGCACTCAATCGTGGGGTTTAATTGATCATGACGGATACACTGGAGGAGGTAACTGGCAGAATTACAACTTGTTGTTGGACGATTTCTCTGGAGATTTCAATCGATTTGTGTTTGCCAATGACGCTGATGCAGCCCAGGCTACAGATATATACTATAAGGATATTAGGATTCGCAAATACAACTCATCTGAACCGGTTAGTACGGTTGGAGCCGAAGCTAATGCTGTCGAGGGAATATCAAAGACCGGTGCCTACGGAATCGGTGCGAATACGACTACCGCTCAGGTATCAATCAATGATCAAATACTGACCGCTTCACTCTCAGCAGGATGGAATCATATAGTTCTAACCTATGACAAGGATGCTGGTGGTAATGATGAAATGAAGCTGTATGTAAATGGTATTGAGGAGGCAACCGCCGATTATTCTACTGAGATAGTAATTACCAGCAATGATTTGCTTATTGGTGCTACAGCTGCTTTTACTGGCATTGTAGATGAGGTTAGGATTTATGATCGTGCATTAACAGCTGGAGAGGTACAGACGAGATATGATGAGACGAGTTAATAGCTAGTCGAGGTACGTCTTCCGGACTTAATCTCTTCATTTGATGGCTGATGTTATGAATATGGCAATGAGTGTCCTGCCATTACTGTATCCTCATAATGGTTTATAAACAACATAGAAAGCCAAGCCATTATCCCTACTCCAAAATACAATCCCTAGATCGTCGACTATACTAAAGTAGTGGAAATTGTTGAGGATCTCATCCTATTGCTGTGTTACCTTTAGCGAGATGGAGTATCTATTGATTTGTCAAATATGATTATTTGTCCAGCGTAATGGTCAATAAAGGTGTTGATGTTTTCCTTATCAACTATTGATCCCTTTATATGTAAACTGAGATCCTTATTTCAGTCAGAATGGGAGTGAGGGCTATCATCTGATTAGTTAATGAATGGGTATCGAAACGAATTTCGGCAGGATGCGATAAATGGATAACATAGGAGCTAAAGGAATTGCTAATAATACTGCGTTATCTAAGTGTATTGGTTTAGATTAATAGAGTGATCAATTTGTGATTCATATTCGTAGGAGAAGGTCTTGTCAGAGAACCAGATAGTCCAGCATATATGCTGGACTATCTGGTTGCTTTAGTTCTAAGTCACTAGATTTGGTGAATGATTGTACCTAGAGAACAGTTTCCTGATGAACCAACAACATAGATAAAATAGTTGCCGCAGTTTTTCAAGTGCAGACCGGATGGTCCAAGAATAGGTTGCCTTGAACAATCAGGCATTATACTTATATTCCAGAAGGTGCTCTTAACAATGGCAGATGCTTCGTGACTATTGGAAAGATTTTCAAGAGTGATAACTCTTTTCCACCACCACCATCCACGCTGAAGTTTTGCGTCCACTGTTGGTGCTGCAGCAGTATGCCTAGCTGTAACTCGAGTCATGCCAGTACAAACAGCTGATAGGTCGTTGGTATATTTGCTAGCTGTGGGGGTACCGTCTTGATTAAGGTGTGCAATAACGGTAGCATTCTCCCACGGATAGAGTTCTATGTCAGCCTCAATGACAGGATCGTTTGAGCAGGGATTATCTGAATTCGCTAAACCAATCTTTATGTTGTAGGTACCTGGATCTAGGGCAACAGGTCCAACAACTTCCTGGAAGGTTAAGCCCTCGAGTAAACAGATACTATCATTAACCAAAACGTCTACAGGCAAAGCAGGATCAAGGGAAAGGTCTGATCCGTTAATCCCATGAATCACATATAGGTTTGCTTGTGCCTCGATTGGTTGTACG
>JAXHVC010000082.1:4344-23466 GCA_034189315.1 Chloroflexota bacterium
TCAGCCTCAATGACAGGATCGTTTGAGCAGGGATTATCTGAATTCGCCAAACCAATCTTTATGTTGTAGGTACCTGGATCTAGGGCAACAGGTCCAACAACTTCCTGGAAGGTTAAGCCCTCGAGCAAACAGATACTATCATTAACCAAAACGTCTACAGGCAAAGCAGGATCAAGGGAAAGGTCTGATCCGTTAATCCCATGAATCACATATAGGTTTGCTTGTTCACCCGTATCATGGCTACTTCCTAGGATCGATCCTGGTAAAAGAAGGGCTACTACTAAGATCATTAGGAATAATACAGTTAGCCTTTTTTTCACTGCGCTCTCCTCAACATATGATTTTGTGCCTAGAATTATCTACAACCATTTATTTATATATAATTCAATCAAAGGCATCACCTCCTCTCATACTTCCTATGCAAAGAGACAAGCAAACTCCAGTGCTGACATATAGTGAAATAGTAGTGCTGAGTATTTAATATAGACAAAGTAATAGTAAGACTAATCAGTGTCATTAGGGTGTAATTAATTATACATAATATATTAAAGGAACCTCTAACTAAGTCAATAATGCAATGTTTTACCAAAGCTATTGGTCTCGAAGATTTGAGCTTGATCAGAGGTTTCTATAATTATAATGTGAAAAAGTGTTCATATTGTGACATTGATTTAAAAACTGTTGCATATTTATCACATGTATTTATCTCTATCTTCATACGAATACTGAATGGGTGTCCATTAATTCTGATAGTAAATTGATTTCTATATGATTTAAGTGCTACTAGAATAAAAAAAGTGAGTTGCTATTGAAATGGGAGGAAACCCAAGAGTGTCTTATGGGAGACAAAGACTTCTCTCGACTCTCTAGACCAAGATACTTGATGCCTGATTTTATTAAGAAAGCATTGGTTGAGAACAATCTGCTGGAAGCATACGAAGCACGTCCACCGTATCAACAAAACGACTATGTCGGCTGGATTCTACAGGCCAAGCGTGAGGAAACACAGCAAAAGTGTCTGGAGCAAATGCTGGAGGAATTGGCTCTGACATGCTCTACATGAAGATGAAGCATACTCCTAGCGAAACTAAAAAGGAATCGTAGAATGAATTTGAAGAAGATGTGCCCAGCACTTTGATATGGTACCTAACTTTAATTCGTCATCTCCTCTATCAAGACAACGCTGAGGTCCAATAGCATGGGCTCGTAAGTATCAAATATTACTGTAAAATATGATAGGATTCAATGTGTTTGAGCGGTTAATGTTTCTAGGATACGAGAAATGGCTTGTTGGTTGTGCGGGAGAAGGCTTTATAAGGAGTAATAAGTGATGGAAAAACTACATGGCGATACTCAAGCTCCCGATTTCACCTTGGAAGACGTTCAAGGAAACAAGATCTCCCTCTCGGATTTCTCGGGTAAGAAGAACGTTACCTGGTTTTTAATAGAGGCTTCATGTGACCCTTCTGTCGTAAGCATATGGCGCAGTTGCGTCAGGATTATCAGGAGTTTGTAAATAGGGATACGGAGGTAATTGCCATTGGCCCAGATAAGCCAGAATCGTTCAAGGACTATTGGGCAAAGGAGAGTATTCCATTCATCGGGCTGGCTAATCCGGGGCACACGGTTTTAGACCTATATGGACAGCAGGTTAAGCTATTGAGATTAGGGCGAATGCCTGCCCAGGCGCTTATCGATAAATCGGGTATAATCCGATATGTGCACTACGGGAGTTCTATGTCTGATATAACTCCTAATAATGAAATCTTGCAGTTAATCGATTCACTAAAAAACCTATAGCCAGATACGATGGTGTTCTGGATACAGGGAATGGGAATCGTACGTGCAATCCTCTTGCGGACACCCTAGTATGTTGCATGGTTCGGATAAAAGGATATCGACTAATTTGGACCAATGGCGCTACTATGATGTTGTCTGAGGAATATGTGACTAGCTTTGGAACGCTGCTTTGACCTCAGAGTCAAATAGTACTACTAGTGCCCATATACCTATAGGTAGTCCTAAGACGCAGCAAGGAGATATACATGGAATCATTGCAGTAATGGCTGCTGCTACGGCGAAACCATGGTTTTTCAGGTCTTTCATCTGTAATGCACCCATGATGACTATAATACCAAAGAGAATACCGAGGCCGCTTGATATTACTCCTAGTGTGTTCGAGTATGTATAACTAGCATCTACGTCAATATCTAAGAGGACTGTCATTAGGCTGAGGCTCTGCAATCCTATACCTATTGCAGCTGTGATTATCAAACCTATGGCTGGCCCATTTACCTTGCCTAATGCGTCTATCTGCTGTGTCTCTTCAACTGGATCAAGAGGATTTATCATGCTCATGTGCGATCCTTTCGTTGAGGTTTTTTACCGTATAAGGATGAAATTACTAACTTTGAGCATTGCTCAGAGGTCTATACTATATGTCCACACTACATATCTTAACCTAGTGTCAATAGTAAGATTGACTGGTTTTACTGTCAACTCATTTTGTCCTTAGTATAGTTAAGTTCCATATTAAGCTGTATGCCAAGTTGCTAAATACGACCGTAAGAAGTATAAGCAGCAGTGAGGAGTTGATAGGCCAACTGAAGAATCATAATCATGGTGTTGCCGAGAAGCAGTATCGATGTGTCCATAATCAAGTTTAGGTGTAGAATATAATAAATAACAGAGAGTACAATGCCTGGTTATATTCATAGAACAGGAATATCAACCGAAATACCATATAGTATGAAGTGGTATTATTCTCAGTAGTTATATTCTAGCTACCATTGCTTGAAGTCATTGTTCAACCACGTTTGAATTCGAGATGTATGCATATAATGTCTGGGGGAATGTTAATGAGTCCATGCCAGCTTTTTCAATCGATCTTTTGCCCCAAGTGTAGTGCTGATGTTAGCCAGACGATATACCATGCTATTGGTCAACCTGGGCCGAGGTTTTGCTTTAATTGCGGACTTAATCTCCTAACATTCTTGACTCCGCTGCGGATCTGTTGTCCGAAATGTAGTGCAGATGTAGGGCACCTTTTCTCTTCAGAGGCCTTTTATGGACCGGCACCCCGATACTGTGCAGGTTGTACATCACAAATCACAGGAAGATGCGCCAATGAAAAGTGTAGTCATGATGTGACTGTATTTCATCGTCATTGCGAATACTGTGGGACGGCAAATCCCTTCTACGGTGGGCAGATACAACAACACTGAGAGATTCTGTTGTGAATATGCTGGTGTTTTGATGGGCTATGCTATATATGTTTTAAGTGTAGGACCGTTTTTCTTGAGCCATTGCCGATGCCTTCTATAGTCGGGACACCAATCTTCTACTGTATGCCAGAAGCGATCGGAATGATTCATCTCGATTAGATGGGCTAATTCATGCAAAACGACATAATCTATAATTTCTAAAGGTGCCATGACAAGTCGCCAATTGAAGTTTAGATTGTGTTTTCGCGAACAACTTGCCCACCTGGTCTTTTGATCCCTAATTGAGATGCGATGGTAAGAAATGTGATGTGCGCTGCTTAGCTTCTGTGCTCGATCGGTCAGCATACGACGGGCTTCTTCCTTAAACCAGGTCAATAGGATGTCCCTCAGGCCTGATCCTCGATCTTTTTGCATAGTCACTACGATTGAATTGTTAGTCTTGTAGATGCGCGTGTATTCGGAAGTGGATTCCTTGATGGTCAACGTGAGTCTCTTACCCAGGAAAGGTATCTGTGTTCCTGCTGTTAGGGGAGTGGAGGTATCTTGCGGTGGTTGACATTTTATCTGAGCAATCTTGTCTTTTATCCAGATCTGGTGCTGTTGTAGGACCTCCTCGATAATTCTTTCTTTCAACGTGTGCGGCACCACAATCATTAATCCTGAATCTGGCCAAAATTCCAGTCGGAACCGTTTTGCTCTAGTACTACGCCGTAACGTGTAATGCACCTTTTCATTCCCCAGGAAAATGGTCTTGGCTTCTGTTGTGGTCTTTATCATTAGTCCACCTCGTACCAGATAGTGCGTGTATTGGTATACCAGAACTGTATGACTAGGTGCTCCAGGATAAATGGTTATGATTACTAACTGCCGTTATTAAACGAAAATGATTTGCTGCTTGTTCCGAGAATGTATATAGAGAGTTATTGGTTGATCATCTTTGTCTTTCCGTTGCGAACATACATTAGAAGTATAGATGCGTCGGCAGGAGTAACTCCATCAATCCGAGAGGCTTGACCGACGGTTTCTGGCCGAAACATCTTCAACTTCTGCAGAGCTTCGAAACGCAGTCCAACCATGCGATCATAGTCAATATCATGTGGTATGTGAAGATATTCAAAGCGAAGCATGCGTTCTGCTTCCCTTTTTTGTCGTTCTACATAACCTTGATATTTGACCTCAGTCTCTATCTGTTGGACGATCTCATCGTCTAAATAGTCTTGTCCTGCGCTGAGATCGATTGGGTGATAGTAGCTTGATTCGGGGCGTCGAAGGAATTCCAAGGCGCTTACGCTACGGAGCTCATTACCATAAGTAAGATAGCTATTCTGAAGCCGTTCCATCTCCGAATCGATAAAAGCTTGTTTTCTTCTCACTGAAGTGTAACGAGATCTGTCTACCAATCCTACTTTATATCCTATGGAAGTCAATCGAAGATCGGCATTATCATGTCTGAGCAGTAGCCTATATTCAGCTCGTGATGTGAGTATACGGTATGGCTCAGTGAGTTCACGGGTGGTAAGATCGTCGATCATAACTCCGATGTATGCCTGGTCCCTTCGCAGGATCAAAGGGGGCTTTTGCTTCACCTTAAGTGCTGAATTGATACCTGCAATCAAACCCTGTGCCGCAGCTTCTTCGTATCCTGTGGTTCCATTGATCTGTCCAGCGAAGAATAGACCTGGGATAAGCTTGGATTCCAACGTAGAGGATAGCTGGTTAGGTGGTACGTAATCGTATTCTATAGCATAGCCCACTCTGATCATTTTGACATTCCGCAATGCCGGTATAGTTTGCAGCATTGCAAGCTGCACGTCTGCTGGCAGACTTGTATTTGCCCCTTGAACGTAGACCTCCGAGGTTTCCCACCCTTCAGGTTCTAGAAACAAGGCATGAGAATCCTTGTGAGCAAACTTGACGATCTTATCTTCGATGGAAGGGCAGTAACGTGGTCCAATTCCTCGTATTGCGCCACTGAACAGTGGTGCTCGGTGTAGGTTGGAACGGATAATCTCATGGGTTGATTCGTTAGTATAAACCAGGTAGCAGGGTAGTTGTGCTCGCCACTCAGTAGGTTTGCTGAGTGGATAGGTTGGATTGGGTTGGGTTGATAGATGAGTGTGTTGTGGGGAAAAGCTGAAATGGAGTGGGACGTCGCTACCTGGTTGAAGTATTGTCTTATAGAAGTCTATACTACGGGCATCTATACGTGGTGGTGTGCCGGTCTTGAGTCGTCCCAATACGAAACCCAGAGACCTGAGACTTTGGGATAGTCCATAGGCTGCACTTTCCCCGGATCTTCCACCTGCATAACTGGTATCACCAATGATTATTCGTCCAGCTAGGGATGTGCCGGTGGTAAGTACAACAGTCTTGCTTCTATACGTACAACCTAAACTGTCCTTGAGCCACAATATCTGTCCGGAAGATACTTGTCTTTCATCATTCTCAATTCCCAGTTGCTCTATGGTGGTCTGTACTAGGTCTAGATTTGATTGCTGTTCCAGTGTATGCTTTATAGAGAGTCCATAGAGTTTCTTGTCTACTTGGGCTCTCAATGCACGGACCGCGGGACCTTTTCCAGTATTGAGTACACGAATTTGGATGAAAGTCTTATCTGTGATTCTGGCCATCTCTCCGCCCAGGGCATCGATTTCTCGAACCACATGTCCTTTGGCAGGACCACCTATGGACGGATTGCATGGCATCAATGCTGCGTTATCTAGGTTCATTGTCAGGAGCAGGGTTTTACAGTTCATCCTGGCAGCTGCTAGGGCTGCTTCGCATCCGGCATGACCTGCCCCCACAACGATTACGTCATACATCTTGCCTCAAAAAAGTGATAATAATTGAACCTTTCTTCTATTAGCATCCGGATATAAGCACTGGCCTATACCTAGCTGGTAGTATAGCAAATGTAATTCCTGAGTAACAACAGGACTCGGAGCCGCATGCGTTTTGACAATATTGCCATTTCTGGGTAATTCTCATGGATACATAATCCGACAATAACTCGTAGTGTGTCCATTGGTTTAAACTCGTTGATTATTCATTCTACTTAAACCTCGATCAAATCGAGCCCAGGACCTAATCTAATGATGCAATAGTATTTATCAACTTCTCTTCACTTGATGGTGATACGTAGAAGGGAAAATGGAAGAACCTCTAATCTTGGGTGAATGGTGACCAATTGGGGCACGCTGTTGCTGGACATTAGATAGAAGACTGGCGTTTTTGTTCTTTTGGTTATGCTGTCTTAGTACAGATATAGTGGTGTGGTGGCTAGAGATTTGCTAGAATAAATAGTAGTATAGTAGTAATTAAATAAGATAATAGCATATTATCTACTAATAAGGTGGCTTTACCAAATGAAGATGGATATTGATGAAATGCTTGAGCGTATGGTGAGTTGTGGTGCTTCTGACCTCCATCTTAAGGTTGGAGGGCCTCCGGTGCTTCGCATAAATGGGGCACTTACACCCTATGAGGCGATTCCAAGCGTGACATTGGAGGATATGAGGGAGTCGTTTGAACAAATGACGTCGGAGGTACAACGGGCTGATTTTAGTGAGGAACTTGAATTGGATTTTGCCTATTCTATGAGAAGTGGTGGGCGTGTTCGAGTAAATGCTTTTTCCCAGTGTGGTACGTTGGGGATGGTGATACGTTTGGTTCAAACTGAAGCTCCTATGCTGGACCAGCTTGGTTTGCCTGAAATATGCAAAACGTTGGTAATGAAGCCTCGCGGTATGGTGATAGTGACAGGTCCGACAGGGAGTGGCAAATCGACCACTTTGGCCGCGATGATTAATTATCTAAATGACAACAAATCTCGCAAGATTGTCACTATCGAGGATCCTGTGGAGTTTGTTCACCGTGACAACAAATGTGTTTTTTGTCAGCGTGAGCTTGGCATGGATACAAGGTCGTTCTCTGAGGGATTGAAGCATGCGCTTAGACAGGATGCTGATGTTATTCTGGTGGGTGAGATGCGTGACCTTGATACTACTGCTGCGGCATTGACTGCTGCTGAGACGGGACATTTGGTTTTGGCCACATTGCATACACCTAGCGCTGCCCAGGCTGTTGATCGTATAATAGATATATTCCCTATCCATCAGCAACAACAGGTTCGTACTCAGCTTGCCATTGTTCTGGAGGGTGTTTTGTATCAGACACTGATACCGAATTGTGAGGTTGGTGGGAGTTGTGTCGCTGTAGAGATACTGTTGTGTACAACTGCGGTCAGAAATCTTATAAGGGAAGGAAAGACCTTCCAGATACCCAATGTGATTCAGACGGGAAGCCAATATGGCATGGCAACATTGGATCATGCTCTAATTGATCTTTGCCGTAGGGGAGTGATTACCCATGAAGATGCGATGGCTCGGTGTGATAATCCAACTGAAATGAAACTCATGTTGGGAAAGATGCCTCGACATTCACCCATTAAATAGGCTTCTGTACACAGTTTCGACTAAGCTGCTATCCTTATATGGTGGTGTGGGTGCTGTGTGTGGAGAAAAGTCATATGGGGGATTACAAGATGACTACAGAAAAGGATAGAGCTCTAGAATTGACCCTAGCCCAGATTGAGAAGCAGTTTGGCAAAGGGTCGATAATGAAGCTAGGGGAGGCTTCGTCAAAGTTGACTGTGGAGTGTATTTCTACAGGTAGTTTGTCTCTTGATATGGCCTTGGGGGGAGGTCTTCCTCGTGGGAGGGTGGTTGAGATCTTTGGTGCCGAATCCTCGGGAAAATCCACCTTATCTTTCCACATCATGGCTGAAGCTCAAAAGAATGAAGGTGTGGCTGCCTATATAGATGTGGAGCATGCACTGGATCCTTCTTATGCGGCCAAGTGTGGGGTGAGTGTTGACGATCTTCTTGTATCCCAACCAGACACCGCGGAGCAGGCTTTGGAGATTACCGAGGCATTAGTAAGGAGTGGCGCTGTAGATGTTGTTATAGTAGATACGGTGGCGGCTTTGGTCCCTCGTGCGGAGATCGAGGGGGATATGGGGGATATGCAGGTGGGGCTTCAGGCAAGATTGATGTCTCAGGCCTTGCGAAAGCTCACCGCTACTATTGGTAAATCGCGTTCTGTCACCATATTCATAAACCAGTTGAGAGAGAAGATAGGGGTTTTTTTTGGCAATCCTGAGATCACACCGGGTGGAAGGGCACTCAAATACTATAGTTCTGTGAGAATTGAATTGAGGCGGGCGGAATCCATCAAGGTTGGAAGTGAAATAATAGGTAACCGTACTCGTGCTAAGGTGGTCAAGAACAAGATTGCACCGCCCTTCCGTGCTACCGAATTTGATATCATGTTTGATCGTGGCATTGACAAAGAAGGCGATATTCTTGACCTGGCAGTTTCCATGGGTATTGTAAAGAAGGCTGGTGCATTTTTTTCTCTGGGAGATAACCGTATGGGCCAAGGGAGAGAGAATGCTAAAGAATTCCTCAGGCAGCATTCTGAGGTGTATAGTGAAATTGAACAGCAAGTGAAAAGCAATTCATCCCTAGTGAGGAACCTTGTCCCTGTAGTAAGGAGTGGTGCTGAGCCTGAGGAAGACTCTTTGGTAGTGGGAGAGAATAGTCTTGGATAATAATCATCAGGCCTGTCTTGATGTTGCTTATAGATATTTAGGCTATCGCGCTCGCAGTGAGCAGGAGATGAGATTGTATCTTCAACGTCGTTGTTTTAATGACAAGGAGGTTGATAAGGTAATAGCAGAATTAAAACGAAGTGGCCTGATTGATGATGCCGATTTTGCGAAGTTGTGGACAGAGCGGCGCCAATCATTCAATCCTCGAGGACGGGCTATGCTTAGACTTGAGTTGAGAAGAAAGGGTGTTGATGCTGATATCGTATCACAGGCTATTGAAGATGTGGATGATTCATTGTGTGCCTATGATGCTGCGAGGCGTAAGGTTCGACACCTTTCTACATCAGACCAATCGCAATTTCAGCGTAAACTTTTTAACTTCCTGAGACAACGTGGATTTGGCTATGGCATATGTCAGAACACTGTAGATCGGTTGTGGCAGGAAGTAATGGGGGAGAAAGACAATGTCTAAAAACCGGCATCGTGTGCCTTCAACTAACAAACAGAGAAAGACTAAGCGCAACCATCAACCAATTCACCGTCCGATATCTTCTACAGTTTCCGGACGATCTTTCGCTGCAGCACCAGATATCTCTGTGAGCTATGAAGATACGGTGGCAATGCAGTCATACCGCTATGCTCATGTTCCATCAGATCTGAAGAAGATAGGGATAATTGCTACGGTTTTACTGGTTGCACTGATCGTATTGGCCATAGTGCTATGACCATTTAGATTGAGGTATTACGAACAGCTATTGCAGCATGCACTCTGTATTGACTGCATGTTGTTACTCTATGGTTGTTTACTGTAGCTGGCTTGCTATTATAGTTCCTTCTGGAATTCCGCAAGAACTCTTTCGTAGGTGTTTAGTGTTGCCGAATCGAACAGGACGAACGCTACTTGCTGTATCGATGATTCGTTCTTGAGAAAGCTTATGACTGTTTGCAAGGCATTCTCCGCAGCTTCGGGAACGGGATAGCCGTAGGCACCTGTGCTAATTGAGGGGAATGAGATGCTCTTCAATCCCTTGTTTGCTGCGGTCTGTAGGCTTTCCCTATAGGCGCTGGCGAGTATTTCCTTCTCCCCTTTATTACCGCCATGCCAAATGGGACCCACAGTGTGGATTACATACTTAGCTGGTAGTTTCCCTCCTGTGGTGATAACTGCTTGGCCAGCGGGTAATCTCCCTCTCTCAGATACGATTGCCTTACATTCTTCCAGTATCACGGAGCCACCAGCTCGATGGATGGCACCATCTACACCCCCACCTCCCATAAGACTGGAGTTAGCTGCATTCACGATGGCGTCAGTCGACTGCTTGGTGATATCTCCCTTTTTCAAGGAGAGCTGTGCCTTCTTGATTAGTATTTCCACCGTTATCCTCTCCAAACTAGTTGTAAATGAGAGTGAGCTTTAAGAATATGTACTGTGTCGATTTGCTAGGACCCGAATACATAATGAATTGCGGGTGCATTATATCATGCTTGTACTATTGGGTGGTGTGGGACTATTAGTGGCCTTGCTTCTTACATAATGTTATTAGCCGTATATTGTCTTTCTCTCAACTCTGTCCCCTGGAAGTGTTCAACTAAAAGTCCTCCTGATATAATGTGATTCACTGTAATAATGGGTGTTTTATGCATTGTGTTGGAGTAGACATAATAGAAATTGATCGAATCGGCAAAGCGGTATCCCGAAAGGGAGATAGCTTTCTCCAGAGAATTTATACTGACAGAGAACTTGAAATTTGTCGGGGGCAGATATCCCATTTGGCGACTAGGTTTGCTGCTAAAGAGGCAGTGATGAAGGTTCTTGGAGTGGGGGTTCATGGGGCTGGCTGGCGAGAGATTGAGATCCTTCGGGATAACAAGGGGGCACCTATGGTAATGCTTCATGGCAAGGCATTGGTGCGTGCTGGAGAAATGGGATTGGTCCATGTTGCTCTAAGCTTGGCTCATTCCAAAGAGTATGCAGTAGCCTCTGCTTTAGGAGACCCGGAGGACCATTCCAATGATGAATCATTACACTCCGTATTATAGTGCATGTTTTTAATATGGTAAGGCCTTATCCGATTCTTGGTGGGTGAGAGTAGTGGCTGTTTAGGTAATAAATAAGGAACCTCTGAATAAATCAAGAATATCATTATTTGCCGAAGCGGTTCATCTCGTGAATTAGGACTTAATCAGAGGTTCCATAAGATGATTATGGAGAATCGACGTTGAAGATTGTTACCGCCGAACAGATGCGAAGGATAGAGCAGGATGCTGCCCAGATTGATTTGCCATCAGAAGTACTAATGGAGAATGCCGGATTAGCCGTAGCCAAGGAAATGCGAATGTGGTTAGGGGGTGTGGAACAAACCAATATTTTGATTCTAGTAGGACCTGGAAACAATGGTGGCGATGGACTGGTGGCAGCCAGGTATCTGCATGATTGGGGTGCCAAGGTTCAGGTTTACTGTCCAAGACCTAGGTCGGAGGCAGATCCCAATTATCAAATGGTATTGCACCGAGGGATCGGTTCGGCATCGGCAGATCAGGAGACTGTACTTGATGGTATGTTGGCTACTTCGGATGTGATTGTGGATTCTTTGTTTGGTACGGGCAGGAGTCGTCCCTTGGAAGGTGTTTTTAAGGAAACACTCGAGAAGGTGAGGGACTCTCTGAGTATTCGTCCTAAGGCCAAGCTGATTGCAATTGATTTACCGTCTGGCCTGAATTCTGATACTGGTGAGGTTGATTCATCCTGTGTGAAATCAAATCTCACCATAACACTAGCTAATCCTAAGATGGGTTTGTTCAGATTCCCAGGGGCTGCTATGATTGGCAATCTGGTTGTTGCTGATATAGGTATACCCTCGAGCTTGTCCGATGATATTCTGGTTGAACTAATTACCGCCGAAATGGTCGCAAGGGAACTACCAACTCGACCCCTGGATGCTAACAAGGGTACTTTTGGTAGAGTTCTAGTGGTGGCAGGTTCATTGCACTACATTGGAGCTGCCTACCTGGCTTGCCAAGGTGCCATGCGCGTTGGTGCAGGATTGGTGACTCTTGCTACGGCTTACAGTCTGCAACCAATCTTGGCTTCAAAGCTAGTAGAGACGACCTATGCTCCCCTATCCGAAGCCGAAAATGGTGTCATTGGGTCGCAGGCGGCGAAGGAAGTTCACGAGTTACTACCAGATTATGATGTGTTACTTGTGGGCTGCGGCCTTGGTCAACACCCGAGCACACAAAGGTTTATAGAAGAGTTGATGTCGTCCATACCAAATACAATGCCAGTTATCATAGATGCGGATGCTCTCAATATACTGGCTAAGAATCCTAGATGGTGGAAGAATCTTTCAGCTCCAGCTATTCTCACTCCTCATCCTGGGGAGTTCTCGAGATTGAAGGGGATTTCGGTTAGTGAGGTGCAGAGGGATCGTTTTAATAATGCTCAGCAGGCATCCTTTGAATGGCAGAAGACGGTAATACTAAAAGGTGCCCACACTATAGTGGCTGATTCCAATGGCAGGGCTAGAGTTAGTGGGGCTACCAATCCTTGTTTGGCTTCGGCCGGTACCGGAGATGTTCTGGCGGGTGCGGTTGCAGGGATGTGTGCGCAAGGCCTGAGTCCCTTTACAGCGGCCTCTTGTGCCACGTATTTACATGCTGAAGCTGGAGAATTGGCTAGACAAAGTTTGGGAGAGAGTGGCATGATAGCTAGTGATTTGCTACCTGTGCTGCCAAAGGCTATCAAGGGAGTTAGGGAGAACTATGTTACTTGCAATTGATGTTGGAAATACAAAGATCGCCTTTGGTGTTTTTGATGGGGAACAGCTGAAGGCTACGCTCAGTGCTTCTACCGGACTACATCGACTGTCGGATGACTATGCTGCTCTGTTATTTAATCTACTTCCTCGCCACGGCATATCGGTGGATTGTATTACTGAATCTGTTATATGCAGTGTAGTCCCTCCGTTGGCTCCAGTGTTTGAGGAAATGTGCCGGCATTATTTCAAATCCTCGCCTTTAGTGATTGAGGCTGGGGTTAAGACTGGAGTACGTTTGCGCATAGATAATCCCAGGGAGCTCGGTGCCGATAGGGTCGTTAACGCTGCTGCCGTGTATCGTTTGTATGGTGGCCCTGCGATCGTAATCGATCTAGGCACTGCTGCTACCTTTGATGTGGTGTCGAAGGAGGGGGATTATATTGGTGGTGTCATTGCTCCTGGGATGGAGATAGCGGCAGAAGCTCTTTTTGTGAGAGCGGCTAAGCTACCTCGGGTTGAATTAGTGCCACCCAAGCATGTAATAGAGAAAAACTCCGTAGCTGCGATGCAATCAGGAATTGTCTTTGGCTATGCTGGGCTAGTGGAAAGAATAGTTAGAGATGTTCAAACAGAGCTAGGAAGTAAGGCTTGTGTTGTTGCTACTGGAGGATATGCTGATGTCATTGCAAAACAAACTAGTGTGATAGAGGTGGTAAATCCTCATCTCACCCTTATAGGCTTGCGCCAGATATTTGAATTGAATCAACGTTAGGTTTTTCTATTGGTTGTGAGTGATATCTGCTCAACAACAAATTGCGGCTATTGTTGCCAGAATGTGGGTGCAAAAGCTAAACTACATAATCTCCCACTACTACGTTTAGGTGTGTTAAATCAGATATGTCTTCAAATTGATTGTCACTGTTTTCAAGTTAAGCCACTGATGTCTTATTGCAAGAAACTGGCAACAAAGAGATGTAGGTTAGGGTAGATTAATGGTAGACATTAAGTTAGAAGATGAATATCATAAGGGAAAAGACTATATCGATGAACATTGATCTATATGTTCCGATGATCGTTTATATAGGATTTGAGTGATATGAAATCTCCTTCTTAATAGGTGTTTGATCCAGTTTTTAACAATCTGGAGAATTAGTGCATGCCATGTATTGGTGAGTGGTATGCCTGATTCGGATAAGGTAGGAATGAACTATCTTGCTAATAAGAATATAGTCCTTGGTGTTACTGGAAGTATTGCAGCATACAAGGGAGTGATGCTGGCAAGCAAGCTGACGCAAGCCGGCTCTATAGTTGATGTAATAATGACTCAGGCTGCAATGGAATTTGTGAGCCCTGTATCATTCCAGGGTGTTACACAAAGGCCGGTGATGGTTGACCTGTTTGATTCTGCACAGTCCTTCGAGATGGAGCATATTGCTTTGGCTGATCGGGCAGACTTGATGGTAATAGCTCCTGCTACAGCTAACACTATTGCTAAGATCGTTGCAGGTATAGCTGATAATCTGCTCACCTGTACGGTGCTTGCAACCAAGTCTCCTCTGGTAATAGCACCTGCGATGAATGTCAATATGTATCAGAATCAGGTAACCCAGAACAATCTATATAAGCTATGGGAGCGGGGTGTTGTTATCATAGGACCTGGTGAGGGTAGCCTGGCATGTGGTGATACGGGTGTGGGACGTCTAGCGGAAGTAGAGCATATTATTGAGGGCTTGCACCGTGCAATCAAGAAAGATAATGATTTAACCTCGAAGCGCATTATAGTTACAGCTGGGGGGACGCAGGAGCCAATTGATCCTGTTCGCACAATCACCAATCGTTCTTCGGGAAAGATGGGGTATGCTTTAGCTGCGGCGGCACAGTTGCGTGGTGCTCGGGTGACTCTTATTACGGCTCCGACAGGACTTGTACCGCCGAGTGGAGTGCAGATTCGTCGGGTTGAGACCGCCTTGGAGATGAGAGAAGCTGTTCTGGAAGAAGTGGCACAGGCAGATGCTCTAATCATGGCTGCAGCAGTGGCAGACTACCGTCCGAGTAATGCAGTAACTAGTAAAATGAAGAGCAAAGATGAGATGGTTACTCTGGAATTGGTGAAGAATCCCGATATACTTGGAGAGGTAAAGGGTGATTTGATCAAGGCGGGATTTGCTGCCGAAAGTGACGACCTAGAGCAGAATGCTATTCAAAAGATGAGGAATAAGGGTCTTGACCTCATAGTGGCAAATGATATAACGGCTCCCGGATGTGGTTTTGGAAGTGATACAAATAGGGTTGTCATTCTTGATGCTGATGGAGGTAGGGAGGAGTTGCCTCTACTTCCTAAGTCGCAGGTAGCGATGAGAGTCATAGACCGACTGGCAAGGCTATTGAATACCAAGAGTAGAGAATGGGAGAGTCGGACAGAGACAGCGTGTTAAGACGATATACGGATTACGCTCTTTCTGTCCAATACGCCTTTTATACTGCAGGATAGTGGCGACTTGCAGGATATGTATCGGATCATTATAGTGAGTGAGGATACCCAGGATTCTACGAGCTAGATCAGTGACACATGTACTTGGTGTCCATCTTCTTTAATTCCCTTTTTCTTTTCCAATATCATATCATTGTGGGTGTACATTGATAGCATATGCAAAATGCATGCTAAACGCGTTGCGTTACTAATGGTCTCATAATAGTGCAGACCAATTCGCCTTAATAGTCAATGTTTGGTGAGACCGTTCTATATATGAGACGATTAGTAAGACATCATTATTATTACTAATACCTAATTCCCGGGTTATGGGAAAGGTGGGGAGTGTATGGGATTAGCCAAAACTTGTGAGCCACAACAAATTGAACCGAGGATCAGTAGACTTTGGGAGGATGGTAGGTACTTCACACCCGACGTTGATCATCAAAGGAAGCCCTTTGTGATCATAATGCCCCCTCCCAATGTGACAGGTGAGTTGCATATGGGACATGCGCTCACAGCCACGCTTGAGGATATCATGATCCGCTGGCATCGTATGAAGGGAGATGCAGCGCTTTGGCTCCCCGGAGTGGATCATGCTGGTATTGCCACTCAAGTGGTAGTGGAAAGACAACTAGCCAATGAAGGACTTACTCGACACGATCTTGGTCGTGAGAGATTTGCGGAACGAATGTGGGATTGGGTTGCCAAGTCTAGGGGTGCAATTATGCACCAACATCAAAGACTAGGAATATCCTGCGATTGGACAAGGGAACGTTTCACATTGGATGAAGGACCGTGTAAAGCAGTACATACCACGTTTGTCAATCTGTATAACAAGGGGCTTATATACCGTGGTAATCGTATTATCAGCTGGTGTCCTCGCTGTCACACTGCATTATCCGATCTTGAGGTGGAACATAAGGATCTTGGTGGGCATTTATACTACATCAAGTATCCGATGGCTAGAGGGAAAGGATCTGTTATTGTCGCGACGACGCGGCCTGAGACTATGTTAGGGGATACTGCGGTTGCAGTAAATCCCGAAGACGCGAAGTATAAGAAGTTGATAGGGAGAAAAGTCAAGCTTCCTATAGCCAATCGTACCATTCCAATAATCGGAGATAGTGCTGTAGAGTTGGAGTTTGGAACTGGGGCATTGAAGATAACGCCTGCCCATGATCCTGTGGATTTTGCCATGGCAGAACGCCACGATCTCCCCTTGATAAACGTGCTTAATGATGATGGTACTATGAACAATAATGCTGGTTCATACCAAGGGTACGATCGTTTTGATTGTCGTGAGGCAGTAATATCCCAATTGAGGAAAGAGGATTTGCTCGAGAAGATAGAGCCCTATTCTCACTCCGTAGGCCATTGCAATCGGTGCAATACTATCATAGAACCTTGGGCTAGCGAGCAGTGGTTTGTTAAGACAGATACATTAGCTAGGCCCGCTATTGAGGCAGTGGAGGATGATCGTATAAAGATCATACCGGAGCAGTTCACTAAGGTGTACTTGCATTGGATGAAAAACATTCGGGATTGGTGTATCAGCCGGCAGTTATGGTGGGGGCATCCCATACCAGTATGGTACTGCCATGACTGCTCTGAGCTTACAGTTTCTATGGATACCCCATCTTCTTGCAATGGCTGTGGTTCTTCGCAAATACATCAAGACCCTGATGTTCTGGATACTTGGTTTAGCTCTGCCTTGTGGCCTCACTCAACGTTGGGTTGGCCAGATAATACAGAAGACCTTGGCTATTTTTATCCTACATCTGTGATGGAGACCGGCTATGATATCCTGTTTTTCTGGGTAGCCAGAATGATTATGATGGGAATTGAGAACACAGGCGATATCCCGTTCCATACTGTTTACCTCCATGGGCTTATACGTGATGAGACTGGTGACAAGATGAGCAAGATCAAAGGCAATGTTATAAATCCTATTGAGGTTATTGAACAATATGGAGCGGATGCAATTCGTTTTGCGACTACAATGGGTACTTCTCCTGGTAATGATGTTAGACTCAGTTATCAACGCTTGGAGGCAGGTCGGAATTTTGCTAATAAATTATGGAATGCAGCCAGATTCGTAATTCAGAGTGCTGAAAATCACCCGAACGATACCACACTGAATCCTGATAGCCTGCCGACTGAAGACAAATGGATCCTCGGGCGGATGGAACGTACTATAGTCAGAGTAAATGAGCTGCTGGAAGACTATCAATTCGGCGAGGCAGAGAGACAGATCCACGATTTTATCTGGGGCGAGTTTTGTGATTGGTATATAGAGCTAGCCAAGCTACGCCTAAGAAGCGGTACTACTCCTTCTCCTATGCCGGTTTTGCTTCATGTACTGGATACTTCGCTAAGGCTGCTTCATCCATTTATGCCGTTTGTCACAGAGGAATTATGGCAAAACCTGCCATCTAAAGATGGTAGGGCATCATCGATTGCTATTGCCCCATTCCCTATTGCTTCCAATGAATACATTGATCCTCGGGTTGAGAGTGAAATGAATGTGGTGATAGAAATCATTAGGGGATTGCGCAATGCACGAGCTGAACACAAGGTTGAGGTATCCAAATGGATAGAAGCCTATATTCGAGCGGATGATGAGTCTGCTATCAAGCCGCATGCGACAGCTATCGAGGCATTGGGTAAAGTCAGGCCTCTCAGTATACAGCAGAAAAGTGAGAGCTCTATATCCACAGACAACGCAAAGATAATCGTGCTTGCAGATGCCGATGTGGTCATTCCAATGGCGGGTATGGTTGATGTTAATGCGGAAAGGCAGCGGATAAAGGAAGAAATGGCAGCATGCGAGACGCAGTGCACTCGATTGGAAGAACGACTCAGCAAAGAAGACTTTCTTTCCAAGGCCCCTGCTCATGTAATTGAAAAGGAGAGAGAAAAGCTTGTCAGTATAAAGAGTCGGCTAGAGAAACTGAAGCAGAGGAGTAGTGAGCTGGGATAGTGGATCTCTGTGGTTACATAACTAGTGGGCAAGAATGGATTAGGAGAGAAAAAAGGACTAGAAGGAATGGCAAAAGCATCTAAAATCCGAAATGATCAGTTCTTGAGAGCGTGCCGCAGGGAATCGACGGATTTTACTCCCGTGTGGTTGATGCGACAGGCTGGTCGGTATATGGAGGAGTATCGACGAATCAGAGAAAAGCATGGTTTCTTGACCATGTGTAAAACTCCAGACATAGCCACCGAGGTTACCCTGCAGCCAGTAAGTCGGCTTGGCGTTGATGCGGCCATTCTCTTCGCAGATATCCTCCTTCCCCTCGAAGGAATGGGATTGAATCTGGAATTTGCCAAGAATGAGGGCCCGGTTCTTCACAATCCCATTGCGACGGAGAAGGATGTGGAGGCTCTGCGAGTAACCAGGGCCGAGGAGGCTACTCCTTTTGTTCTTGAGGCCGTTCGAGGCGTAGTTAAGGAGTTGAAGGGAGCCATACCTCTGATAGGATTTTCGGGAGCGCCTTTCACTCTCGCCAGCTATGCAATCGAGGGGGGAGGTTCCAGAAACTATGTGTCCACCAAAACAATGATGTTCAGTCGACCTGATCTCTGGGACAAACTCATGCGAAAGATATCCGACGTGGTCACAGATTACCTCATTGCTCAAATCCATTCTGGGGCTCAGGCTGTACAACTCTTTGATTCCTGGGTGGGATGCCTTTCGCCAGAGGACTATAGGCAATACGTTTTGCCCTTTTCACAGAGTGTAATCGATGGTCTAAAGGCCGAGAATGTACCGGTGATACACTTTGGTACTGATTCTGCTATGCTACTATCCTCTATGAGGGAAGCAGGAGGCGATGTAATTGGTGTTGATTGGAGGATCAATCTGGACGATGCCTGGAGACAGATTGGCTACGACAGGGCAATTCAGGGCAACCTTGACCCTGTTGTCCTTTTTTCGAATCTAGGCAGCACCCAAAACCATGGGCGCCGGCCCCTTGTACCCAAGATTATTGTACTAGGAGGCCTGATTCCAATTAATATTGGAATTATTATTACACCCACGTGCACCCCCTTGTG
>JAXHVC010000083.1:0-3188 GCA_034189315.1 Chloroflexota bacterium
CCGTAGGTCAGCTACCATCTTCAGATAAAGAAGATGCTCAACAACCGATTTTCCAACAGCTTGAAGGTAAATCGCTTCGGTTTACCAATGAAGGTGAAAAATACGTATTCCCTGCTTCATGATATTCGACAGCAAGGGATGCGGTTTAGGTCCGATTGGTATCACTGCATTGGGATTTAATCGAGGCAAATATGAATGGTCAAACGATAATACGGAAGAGATACAAAGAGGTTGGATCCTCGCCGATGAAACCCTACCCGGCCTAGCCAAGAAGATCGGTATAGATGATACCATGTTGGTAAGAACAGTAGATAGGTACAATCGCTATTGCGAACTCTGGGAAGACCATGATCATCAAAGGCCCAAAGACACCCTAACACCAATTGGACCAGGGCCCTATTATTCAATCGAACTAACACCTTGCCTCCTTAACACCCAAGGTGGCCCAAGAAGGAATCAACAAGACCAAGTACTCTATCCAGATTGTAAACCCATCCCTCGACTCTATAGCGCCGGCGAGCTAGGATCTATCTTTGGACTGCTCTATCAAGGTGCCGGTAACCTTGGAGAATGCCTTGCCTTTGGTCGTATCGCTGGCAGGGAAGCCGCTCAAGAAAAAGTTTTGGATTAGTGAATCCAGATTTATACTCCTCATCAGCCACGTATCAGTACCAGATACGCAGAGCCAAACAGTACACCTCTCATCCGCAAGTAGATCTCACTCTGTTTGAAAGCGCACGTTATTGTCAATATAATGAGCCGAAGGTTATAAGCATTTCACTATAAATTGGGAGGATAATCGATAAAATGGATTTCGAGTATACAGAAGAACAGAAGATGGTAAGAAGAAATGTACGTGCATTCCTGGATAAAGAAGTCGAACCACATATAAAAGAATTTGACAAGCAACCTTTTACGCACGATCAGTTGGTGGAGTGGAGAAGGAAGCTCGAGCCAATTGGATTCGGAGCAATGGATTTCACCGCCATGGCCGGACAACAAGGGGTAGATCCCATAACCAATGCCATTGTGGGTGAGGAGGTATTTGGCTGTTGGGTTGGAGTAGCCGCTGCCATAGGCTTGGCTGGCGCAGCTTCTATGGTGGCCTTCGGTTCGGACAAGATGAGGGCACGACTGGGCGATCGTTTCAAGGCAGGAGAGCTTATCGGCTGTGGAGGATTGACAGAGCCAAATGCTGGTTCCGATAACAGAGCGATGACTACTAGGGCAGTGCTGAACGGGGACCACTATGTTATCAACGGAACCAAGACTTGGGTCAGCAACGCTCAGATCTCCGATATGGTTATGCTCCTCTGTAAGGATGAGAACGACCAGTTAACTCAGATACTGATCGACAAGGAAGAATCCCCCTACGAAACAGGGGTACTGCACAAACTGGGATGGCGTGCCTGTCCCATCGGAGAACTCTATTTTGATAACTGTCGCGTTCCTAAAGAAAACAATCTGATGAATATCTTTTCTGAGTTGATGTCTAGTGGAAATGTAGAACAAGATATGGTAAAGCGTGGGCTACCCCCAGACACAATGACTCGTATGGGACATATGTTTGCCAGGGGGCCTCTCGGCCTTCTAGCATACGCCCGTACTGGTATCGGACAGGCAGGCGTTGGTATATCCAGCAGGGCAACAGAGGCTGCTATTAGTTATGCTAAAGAAAGGGTGCAGTTTGGGCGCCCCATAGCCTCGCGTCAATTAATCCAGAACATGATTACAGAGATGGTTTTCATCACCGAGTCTTGCCGTCTCCTTGTCTATAGAACGGTGATTGCCCTCGATAAGGCTACGCCCGATTTCCGCATGCTTAGCTCGCTAGTCAAAGCATATGTGGCAGAGGCGACCGTCAATGTGACATCCATGGCATTGCAGGTGCACGGCGCCAATGGACTCTCCGAGGACTTGCCATTGGAACGGTATTTCAGGGACGCGCGAACATTCACCATCCCAGATGGTACCACCGAGATCAACAAGCTCGTAGCTGGCAAAGAGCTACTTGGTGTATCTGCATACGTCTAGACGTTATTAGTACCATATTCTTGCTGGCCCAGATGATCCGTTGTCCATCTGGACCAAGCCTTATGGTTTGATTTGAGAATGCATGACCAGAATTCAGCACTGATGAAGAACACTGGGGATTGTCTCCAGGGACGAATACCTACCAGTTGTACCCCAAGGAAACGAAAGGAGACAAGGAATGGATTTCGAGTATACAGAAGAACAGAAGATGGTGAGGAGGAGCGTACGGGAGTTCCTCGATAAAGAGGTAGAACCCGCCATTAAGGAGGGCGATAAGCGAGCATTCACCCACGATGAACTAGTCGATTGGAGAAAAAAACTAATACCAATTGGTTTTGGATCCCAGGATTTCACCAGTATGGCTGGTCATGAGGACTCAGATCCTATCACCAGTGCCATCATATACGAAGAGGTATTTGGATGTTGGGGCGGATTGGCAGCAGCCATCTATTTGGCTGGAGCAGCTTCACTCGTCGCTTTCGGCTCCGATAATCTCAGAGCAAGGTTAGGTGACCATCTGAGGTCGGGGGGCCTCATTGGTTGTGGAGCTCTCACTGAGCCAGGAGCGGGATCAGATAACAGGGCAATGACCACCAAGGCAGTCCTGAACGGCGATCACTATATCATCAATGGAACAAAGACCTGGGTGAGTAATGCGCCTATTGCTGATGTTGTTATGCTTCTATGCAAGGACGATAACGATCAGTTCACACAAATCCTTGTGGACAGGGAGGAATCTCCTTTCGAGACCAGCGAGCTACACAAACTGGGGTGGCGTGCTTGCCCTATCGGAGAAGTTTATTTCGATAACTGCCGTGTTCCCAAAGAGAATAATGTTTTCCTGATGTTCAGTGAGATGATGGCTAGTGGACAGGTAGAACAAGAGCTCGAGAAACGGGGACTCCCCAAGGACACGTTGACACGAATGGGAGAGATGTTTGCGAGGGGTCCTCTTGGTGCTCTTTCCTATGCGCGTACCACGATCGGTCATTTTGGAGTTGGTATATCCAGCAGGGCAACTGATGCAGCAATCAGCTACGCCAAAGAGCGAGTGCAGTTTGGCCAAAAAGATTTGTCATCGCGAGGAGGCCGCAGGCCGACGTGGCGATCTCAGACTCCCGGCGATAAGCGAGCATCTCTTGCCTGGACCAACT
>JAXHVC010000084.1:0-6375 GCA_034189315.1 Chloroflexota bacterium
AAACGTATGTGTAGGATCCTCGATCTTACTCCTCAACCTCCTAATATGAACATCAACCGTTCTATCCCCCCCATAGTAGTCATAACCCCATACCATATCCAACAACTCTTGACGATCAAATGCCCTTCCTTTATTGCTAATCAAAACACGAAGAAGCTCCCACTCCTTAAACGATAGTGGAACCAACCTGCCAGCAACCATCACTTCATAATTCGACAGGTCCATCACTAAATCACCATGAGTTATAATATTATCTCTATTCAGATTTCCAATGCGCCACAGCGTACGCTTGATTCTGGCCACTAATTCTACAGGATTACATGGCTTTACGAGAAAATCATCAATGCCAGTAAAGGATGTAAGGTACTCAATATTCTTCTCAGAGATTAAACCGATGATCGAAAGACTAATATCTGTCCTGAGCCTCTTTAATTCACATTGTGCTTCATAGTTATCCGTAAGATCATCGATATCTACAATTAACAGGTCAGGCAATTGATCTTCGAGGTAGTTTACAGCTTCGATCCAACAATCCACAGGAGTGAAATCAAAATCGAGGAAACGCAACTCCGATACTACCGCACTATCAAGAACGGTTTCCTGGGCTACACCCAATATCCTAGCGACTCCTGTTATACACTTCTTAACATTTTTATGGTTATCTGTCATTGTCTACACGGCATACGGCAACCTATTTCCGTATAGCGTAGAATTCCAGTCTAACAGAGTACCAACACTCAGTCAATGTATGGCATTAAATGTGCATTAGATTTAATTGCTACGCTATACGAGGCTATATGATTAACGATTGTGCCTTTAGCTCCACTGTGCATTGAATTACTAACCTGATAGGATTCCTTTGCATAATCATTCACCCACTTTTTGTCTTGGTTAGATTGGAGCGATGACTTCAGTCTACTCATAGAATATATCACTATTAAGTATTGTGATAACAATTGGCTCTGTTAAATTAAGAGGATTGGCATATGCATATTTGCTAGATAAGCTCACGCAAGAACTAACCAGCTCGACTTCCCTCCTTGTTAACCAAGCTCCAAATGTGGGTGGGAGAGACTTGAGTCACCTTATCAGTAGGGAGAAATAGATACTCCCTAATCGTCTCAACTGTTATACCATTAATTTCAGTGTTGGATAAAGGAATGGAATTAACATGTATCAATTAATGATATAACCCTGCATAATAGATTTAAAGTAGAAAACAAATCAACCATAAGAGGGAAAGTGGTAATCTTTTGCACAATACCCCGTATTACAACCAACCACCAGATATAGTCGTGATCATAATGCCAACCCTATTACACGTGCGATCCAAAGGTATACTCAAAGAGATATCTACTTATTGCGGATTTAAACAAAATCCACATAGCAAAATCCCAGAAAACCAAGAGGCACGACAGCAAGGTTTCTCAAGAATCTACACACCCTTATAGAAAATGCTTGATCATTCTCGGCTAGCTATTTGAATAGAGAACAAATCAACTCCTCTTATGAGCGTATACACAGTTCTTGAAAATAATCCATGTCGTGCCTCCATTCAACAAAGGCACTAATTCCCGATCCCTTCAAGGGTCATTATCATGAATATGTCCCCACTCTCAGAAACACATTTCCATAAAGCGATATAACAGGACCCTCTTCTGACTCAGGATAATAGAACAGGTTACTAACCACGATTGGTCATATCTTACTTAAGCTGTTCCCTATCAAAACCAAGTATACGCCTGGCCACAATAAGCGTATTAACCTGGCCAGTGCCCTCAAAGATGTCATTGATCTTGGAATCGCGCATCCACTTTTCGAGCAAGGAATCTCTAGAATAGCCTAACGGACCCAATAGCTCTACTGCCTTCTGAGTCACCTTAGTAACAGCAATTCCAGCCTTCGCTTTAGCCATAGATGCCTGCAAGTCATTTCGCGACATCTGCCCCATCATCCATGCAGCTCTAAGCGTAAGCATCTGCGCAGCCTTCCAGCTAGCTTCCATCTCCATATAATCGCGTTCCAGAGAAGTTAGCTTGTTCCGTGGCATGCCATAGCGAATTTTAATACCCTCTTTGTCAAATACTTCCTGCACAAACTCCAATGCAGCTCGGCCAACTCCAAGGGCCATGGCCGCAACAAACGGACGAGTTAGATCAAAGGTGGCAAACACCTTCTTGTAACCCTCGCCCTTTGCCTTATCCACCACAACTTCAGGATTTCCTAGGATATTATCATATGGTATTCGACAGTCTTCCAATATAAGAGAGGCTGTATCACTGGCTCTAATCCCTAACTTCTTTTCTAGTTTTTCCACCCGTATACCAGGCGTCCCGGACGGTACCACAAATGATTTGATACCCGCTCGCCCCGCTGACCTATCCACACTAGCCCAAACCACAACAAAGCCACCTTCATTGTCCAATGCCCTTTGACCTGCGCTAGCAAAGATCTTTTCACCGTTGAGTACCCATTCATCGCCATCTCGCGTCGCAGTAGTAGTAATAGCAGAGGTATCCGAACCACATCCCGGTTCCGTGATCGCCATACATCCCCACTTAGGATTACCCTGTCCATACGACATCATAAATCGACCCAGCTGTTCTGGCGTCCCAGCCATCATGAGAGCAGCACCGCCAAGGCCTGGCCCAGGGGAGCATAGCATTAATCCAGCATCGCCCCAAGTCATCTCCTCTGCCAACAACACCATACCTGGACCGATACCACCGACTCCACCCCCCATAGCACCAGCCATTCCTAAGCTGGGGTCCTGCCACAGTGTGTCGATCAGGTCTTCAGGACTTTCATGTTCATGTTCATCATAATAACGAGCTATAGGTCGAAAATGCTTTAATGCATTCTCTCTAGTGACCTTCCTCGCTTCTTCTATTTGAGGTTCAATTTCGAAATCAATCACGATGTAATACCTCCTTACTAAACAATGGCCATACCATCAAACGTCGCGAATCCTCGCCCGTTTCTGAGATATAATTCCACTGGGTGCTCACGAATGTAGCCATGCCCACCAAGTACCTGCACCGACCTATCGGTCACAGTCATCACCATATCATCGGCGTACATCTTTGTTAAGTAAGCATCTTTGTTAGCATCCATACCACGATCAAGCTCCCATGCTGCTTCCCATGTCATAGGTCGAGTTGCTTCAATATCTATATATTGTTCGGCCAACATAAACGCGATAGCCTGCCGAGATGCAATGGGTTCACCCCAAGCATATCGCTGTTTTGCATACTCAAGTGCATATTCATGCGCAGCTTTAGCAACACCAACTGCCATCGAAGATAGGGCAACCTGAGAGTAATTCTGGATCCTTGTAAAATCACACCCAGCCTCACCACCTAGACGATTTGACTTAGGCACACGACAGTCCTTTAGACCAAGTTTATATGTAGCCAGTGCCTTAATACCCATATTCTTCTCACGCTCCCCAACTTCCAACCCAGATGTACCTTTCTCCACAATAAAACCCTGGGTATCCCCATCCAGAGATGCATATATGATCATCAAATCGGCATTGGCAGCTAAAGGCACATAGCACTTTTCACCATTTAGCACATAGTCACTGCCATCTAGTCGAGCACTTGTGGCCAATTCATTTAGATCAAAGTTAAAGCGTGGCTCTAGAAGAGCGGCGGTGGCATATTTACGTGCTTTCTCACAGAAAAGCGGAAGGTATTTTGCCTTCTGTTCCTCAGTACCGGCTTCCAAAATCGGAAATGCAGTCAATGCCGGGGATAAGAAATGCATAGCCATAGAAAGATCGCCCCAGGCCAGTTCCTCAGCAACTAAAGCTCCTGAAACTGCTGAGTGTTCGCTACCAAACCCACCTAGAGATTCCGGTATACTCCCTGCTATGAGCCCAAATTCCCATGCCTTTTCGATAATGCTCTCTGGTATTTCGCCTTCCTCATCGCAATCTCGATATATCTTGCGTATTTCATCAGTGGCAAATTGCTTCATCGTGGTTATGACCATCTTCTGTTCTTCGGATGGACTAAACGATATCATGCTCCCTCCTTAGACTAAGTTGCATCAGGATTTCCTTATAACACGTTTCAGATCATACAGTTACCACCCCCAATCGATCTCAATGTCATAGAGAATATCGAAAAAACCGAGGATTATCCTAATCAACCGTCACTTTATGCCTGTCTTTTTGACGTGTCAAGCAAGAACATGGTTAATATCCACACAGAAACTACAACCTAGTTCTACTAAAACAATTCCCTACGATTTTACTAATGTCGGTATGATTACACGTAGGAATAAGTTTAGATTCCTGGAGTACAATTAAGACTTAGTAGATGTAGGGGAATGGTCAATCTGGAGAAAACGTTGAAGATACGAAGTACAGATGATAGATATACATACAGTAACTAAACAAACGAAAGGAGGACAGAATATTTTTTACTGGCGACCCCGAGGGGATTTGAACCCCTGATCTCCAGCGTGACAGGCTGGCATGTTAAACCGCTACACCACGGGGCCCCATTTATATAAGCAAAACTAGCACAACTTCAGTAAAACTGATATTCAATCGCTTGCGCTAGTTCAACTACCTCAACTGGATAAAGTCTACAAACCAATGACATGGTTGTCAAGTTGAACGTTCCAACGAATAGTTATATGATGTCGCAAGTGACAACGCAAATTGTTTTTGGTTGCGACCATCGAGGCCTAGAACTGAAACAAGATCTTGTTAGCTTGATCAGGAATATGGGCTATAGCTATGATGACCTCGGATGCTACAGCACTTTTTCCGTGGACTATCCCGATATCGCCTACTCAGTAGCTAAAGCTGTTGCCGAAAGCGGGTGCGCAATTGGTGTTTTGATCTGTAGCACTGGTATAGGGATGAGCATGTCTGCCAATAAGGTCAATGGTATCAGAGCAGCGTTGTGTCATAGTATCTTCACAGCACAGAAGGCGCGACAACACAATAATGCCAATATAGTATGCATAGGGGCCGACGTTTTAGGTAGGGAACTAGCGAGGGAAATCGTAACCACATTCTTGGAAACACACTTCGAAGGGGGAAGGCACTCCCTACGCATAAAAAAACTGATGGGATTAGAACACCACCCCACAACAGAGTAAGCGAGGTTGGACAACACACCATTCAGTTTGCAATTTGCACATTAATTACGTATCTTCGGAGTCATCAATTCAGCACCACTCGTTATCAATACGATACAAGTATCACCGATCCAATTGGTTACAAGACTATCAAAAAAAAGAGTTACCTTAACAATAATTCATGTTTTTCATAGTCTAGGGTAATTGACCTTCTATACAACTATGCTATGATTCTCGCCATAATTGTGATAGAGGTATTTTTGTTAACGGTTGATAGATTTGTCCAAATTCCTATGGAATTTATCAGGGTTTGTCTAACACCAGTCATTAAAATGATGAAGCAGTAGATTTTCTTCGTACTTGCAGACAAATACAAATAAAAAGTATATCTTTACCATCAGAGAAACAGCTATAGATATGCTCTATATATCAGTTTAAAGGACATCATGGGATCATCCGAGCATCCTAATAAATGCATTACAAGATAACAAAACATAGGTCTAGTGGTATAACAGCACTTTAAGAACTGAGGGTGTCATCACCAGTATCATTGATCCTATTAAATGCCTTCCATTTTATCCTCTACACAAGAGCAGTGATTAAAGGAGCACCCCACAGATTATACGTAATTTTACAGGTAGAGGTTGAATTCGTGCGGCAGTAAAGAGATAATATACTGCTATATCTAGTTGATTTTTGTTGCAAGTTTGTTCCTGTGCTCACATGAGAATAAGGTAAGGGATATCGAGGACATTGAGTAGAATCTTAGATAATATTCAACGCCCATATGATTTAAGGTCTCTTTCCTATTCCGATCTCGCTACATTATCTCAAGAGATTAGGGAAGAGCTGATTTCTGTAGTAGGTAACAATGGTGGACATCTGGCATCCAGCTTAGGAGTGGTAGAACTCACTATAGCTCTCCATCGTGTCTTTAGTGTCCCCAAAGACAAACTAATATGGGATACGGGACATCAAGCGTATACTCATAAACTACTAACCGGCCGAAGAGAAAGATTCGCCACGCTGAGGCAGACAGGAGGATTATCAGGTTTTCCCTGTACCAGCGAGAGCGAATGTGATGCCTTTGGAGTAGGGCATGCTGGAACTTCGGTATCTGCAGCACTTGGTATTGCGATCGGACGCGATTTGAGTGGTGAAGACTATCACGTGATAGCGATAATCGGAGATGGATCTTTAGGCTGTGGACTAGCGCTCGAGGGAATGAACCAAATTGGGCATCTGGGTACCAGGTTAATTGTCGTATTGAATGATAAC
>JAXHVC010000085.1:0-3126 GCA_034189315.1 Chloroflexota bacterium
AGTCAGCCGCAATCTGATCAACCTCATCAATATCATTGCCAAACTTGGGCACATTGAGAAATTCCTGCCGCATTTCACCAAAACCCACCCAATTGGCCATTATAGCTTCCTGTAATTGCTGCATCGTGTACTTCTTTTCATCGAAGATCAGCTTCTTAATAGAGTACAGGCAGTCTATAACATCAGCAGCAAGACCCACAGTAATCCATGCATTGGACACACCCCCTGCCCGACCATCTACCATATCTAGACCACTCTCGATACATCGCTCAAACAAGCAAGAGCCAAGAACATTCTGTAAATACTTGGCTTCCATGTACCTACCCTTGGTTCGATTGCGAGTGGCAATCTCGAACATACTCCGCATCTGCATCCGGAATGCTCCAAAGAATTCATCAAACGTCTCAAATTTGGTGGCATCACCAGTATGAGGTCCCAGCTGCAAACGCATCAAGTGAGGATCGTAGCCATCATATAAAGCAAGCGTTAACGGGATGATAGGAAACACAAGGCTACACGCATACCTAACACCCTGCCCCCCTCTACCCTTGGTCACACCTCGCAAATACGGAAGAATTAATGGAAGCATGACAATATGGAACCATGTCGTGATACTGTCTGGAAATCCGGAATCTTACAGTACTATGGATCCTGCTGCCGTTTTGTGTTGTTTCCTGCGAACTTCCTTGCATTAGGTGTATACATCGATTCAACAGGCTGTTCTTTTGGCGACCATTTGCTCCATATCTTCTCATCAAGCATCTGCTCAAGCTTCTCTTTTACAGGTAGCACATGGAACCAACTGCCCAATTCCTGCATCACTTCAGCATAGGTAGCTACCACTTGCTTAGGGCTTGCCCCTGTGGAATGGCAAACTTGTGTCAAGTGCGTACCTACAACCATCAGATGACCGTTGTAATAAGTCTCCGTTTGTTCATCCGTTTTGATATACCCCAAAAGGGCATTGTATTTTTCTTGGAATTGCTCTTCCTCAATCATATCTCTCTGCTCTTTGTCCGGATCTGATTTATGGCCAAATTGGATCATTGTTGTACCTCCCTCAATACTGCAGCAGCATCCAACCGTTTATACTGAAAATCATCGAACAATTCCCTGAAACCATCCAGAACTGCTATATAATCTCCTTTTCTGGTCATCATAGGCTCTATCATATCGACGGTTCGGTTTACTGTAAACACATTCGTCCTATCGAATGCCCTCAATACCGAATCCTTCTCCATCCGGACAAAATACTGGTCAAATATGAAATTCAGCCAATCGTAGCTACCACCAGTGACTACTGGTGCTATCTCCTCCAAATATACATAGGCTTTCACAAATAGCCAGAACCAATAGGGAAAACGCAGCCCACCACCCAATGCAAATCCATACAGCAGTTTAAGCAAGTTACGTGTGAGGCCTCCCTCATTTGGCTTGCTCTTCCTCAACCTGATACCCGACTGTTCATCTGGTGCGTCTTCTAGCCAAGTCCGGCCAAAGTTGGCAAACTCCACTTGTACCTTGGCCCAGTCTACATCGCTCAATCTTCCCCCCGCTTCTAAATGAAGAGCCTTCAATCCAGATGTGGCTAGCGATATGTCCCCTGTAAACAGCCCGCGGAAGAGCTGCATAACTCTTAAGTAACCCTCTCTCGGTATATCCTCAAACATACCAAAATCACAAAGGAAGAATCCCCAATTGTCCCCTGGGTGGCTAGGTTTACGCAAATAGATATTACCCATATGTAAATCACCATGAAATACCTCGCCCTGCCACCCCAATTGCATTGGGAAGCGTGATCCCACGCACACAAGAAGCTGTAGCGGAATATCATCAGAAAAACCAGGTACTTTCTGACACAGAAACTCAAATGTCTCCTCTGGAGTCAGGTCTGTAAACATCTGATCAAGTCGTAGAAAGCCATGGACAAACTCCATGGTGAGTAGCTTAGTCGTACTGTATTCAGTATACACATCAGCTATCTTGACAAAGGCAGCAGTCTGTTGGCTCGCCATGAATGCACGCTTAGCGCGTTCCTGCACTCTCCCTTCCAACTCAAAATCTATCTCTCTCATAAGAGCCGATTCAAAGCTCAGAGTAAAGAATGTCAAATCTGTCTTTCTGAGCTGAGGAAACACCAGTTTTACAGCTCCCAGCACGATTCTAAGTATGACGATGGAATCCAGCACCACCTTACCCTGCAAGAAAGGTCGTTGTATTTTTAATGCAACCTCTCTACCATCTCGAAGTTTTGCATGGTGTACCACTGCCAACGATGCCGCAGCCACTGGATCATAGTCTATCCACTCAAACACCATATTCACGGGCCGCATCAATTCCCTCTCCAGGATAGTATTCACTTCCTCCTTCGGTAGGCCAGGAAGCTTATCCTGTACTTCGGCCAATTCCTCTCTAATAAACGGCGGCATTTCTGGGCGCATACTCAAGATCTGCGAGAGCTTTATAAATACTGATCCCAGTTCAGTCATCAATCCTCTAATTACCCCCCCTACAGCCACTTTGATAGGATCGGGTGGTTTCGTCAAACTCTTCAGACGTTCGGTTTCCTTACGCACATCATCCGCAGACATGAGTGATTCTGCCCATGCGGGGAATTCCCCCATTCGACCTCCAGCCACCGCAAGTTTCACATCTCTGGAAGGGGCTAAAATAGGTTGCAATGTCTTATATGGACCAGGCAGTGTAATGCTCTTGATCAGCGGTATCCTCGTCCATATGAGCAATATAGGGGCTCGGAACAGAATAAGCCTTGCACTCACAAAACCAAGCTCTAGGGCCCTCCATATAACAAGAAATACACGATAGCTTATACTCAAATTCCACAATGGCTCAGAGTAAAAAGCCACAGGGCTCAAGGTAATATGCCCTATGCGCATGTATATCTCCTCCTTTGTATTATGCACAGGTGTCTCTGGCAGCCAACATTTCGTGATATTCTGTCGACTGTGTCGAACCCTCGAATGGAATAACCAGTAAGGTGTTCTTAGTATCTCAACCTATATAACCGTTTGCCTGGTCATCTGAACAAAGTCAAGTATCACCCTCACTTCGAACTTTCTGCTGTCAGGGAAAGGAGATATGAGAGAGTACGCCATTCCCTGACAG
>JAXHVC010000086.1:0-11058 GCA_034189315.1 Chloroflexota bacterium
ATATCCTAATTAGCTCACCTAGTATAAATAAAACATATACAGATTCTATTGTTCAATACTGTACATTATGAATCTAGGGTATCGATGGTTTTGTGAGTTAAATCTCCAGACTTGATAGTTATTTGAGTTTCAACCATTCACCGTATTGATTTAGAATTACTAACCAGCACCATTTGTGAGATCAGCCTAATCAATCCCTACTTGAGTCGATATCTACCACATATAAACCGCTGTGCCATAAGTCGCTCACATCGAATTATGTTAGTAATCATCATCGATACTGAGGCAAGGTAGGAATTGCCCGACAGAAATAGCTTAGTTGTGGTAACACGTCTCCAGAAGTACGTATCTACATTATCCCCAGAGAAGCCTATCTATAACAACCCACTGGAAAGATCATTGTTCCTTGGAGTTACGTGATAAACTTAACCGTACTACTATAACTGCAATCCGTATTCAAGATAACTTATGAGCCTGCCGACACAACCTGATATAGGAGCCACCCCAGAATTGCACATGAAGGAAAGGTTAGTATCCAAGCTCCTAAGATATTCCCAGCTATACCCCACCTGACTGCAGAAAGTCTCTTTGTCGCCCCTACGCCCATTACCGAGGCACTAGTCGCATGAGTTGTACTAACTGGAATACCAATACTCGAAGCAATCGCAATGACAACTGCACCTGAAGTCTCTGCAGCAAAACCGTGCACCGGTCTAAGAGTGGTGATTTTCGTACCAACCGTTCTAATCACCCGCCACCCTCCAAATCCTATTCCCAGGGCAACACAGCCTGCAGACACAAAGGCTACCCATATTGGAAAATCTTCGAATGACCTCTCATAGTAGATTCCCAGACCTAAAGCCATGATAGCTATAGGCATTTGTCCATCATTGCTACCATGACTAAATGATACTAATCCCGAAGACACTATCTGTAGGCGACTGAAGATCCCATTCACGGTACTAGGGCGAGTTCGTCGAAACAAAGACATGATGGTAACCATAAATACATATGCACCAATGAAACCCAGGAGTGGAGCGAATATCACTGCGGATAAGACAGGACTCAGCTTCCCCCATTCGATAAAACCACCTCCACCAGCAGCTAATCCAGCTCCCAACAATCCCGCCACTAAGGAGTGTGTAACACTAACTGGCATACCATAGCGTGTCGCCGCTACAACCCAAATAATCGCTGCCGTAACTGCAGCTGCAACTAGTCCAAGAGAGAAATCATCATAGCTAACTATCCCTTTACCAATAGTCTTGGCAACCCAAGCATCCCAAATAAACACTCCTACTAGAGTGCCTGAAGCATTGCACACGGCAGCCATAATAATAGCTGTTCGAGGAGAAAGTACTCTACTTCCTACAACAGTGGCAATTGCATTTGCAGCATCGTTCAGTCCATTGGAGAAACCAAAACCCAGGGCAGCTGCGATTACTATGAAGACTAGAAGAGAATCATCCATGTTTGAGTACCACGCCCTCGAGCACGTTCGCTACGTCCTCAGCCTTGTCCGCAGCATCCTCCAGATGTCCATAGATCTCACGCCACTTGATAAGGTCACGTGTTTCCATGTTATCGAAAAGATCAGCCATGGCAAGACGCACCACGTGGTCAGCCTCATTCTCCAACCTATTAATCTCAACGCACATCTTCAATATCTTCTTCATCTGGCCACGCCTGCGCAGAAGTGGCATAGCTTCAACTAGCTGATCAGTCATTCTGACAAGAATATTCGCCAGTTCTTGGGAATACTTGGTGGGTATATCTATGCGATACAACTGCAATGCATTCGCGGCGTCCTCGATAAAATCCAACATGTCATCTAATCTATCTGCAAGTAGCGCAATATCCTCCCGGTCGAGAGGTGTTACAAAAGTACAGTGAAGTTCTTCCATAATTTGATGAGTGATATAGTCACCCTGATGCTCAAGCTCTGTGATTTGGCATACTCTATGAGATATATTGTCTAGCTCCTCAAAAAGTACAGAAAGCTCCCTAGTAGCACAGGCAACATTGGAAACGCTTTTCTCAAATAGATCGAAGAACTTCGGTTCTCTGGGTACTAACGATGGTATCTTAGGCACAGGATCCTCCACTGATAATACATAAGGCAATGGTATTGGAGAATACATGAATATGATGAATACTTGAGGGTAGGCCAATTAGCAATCGTATAAAACCTACTAAAACTGGCAAATCACTCCTACCTGTTGTTGGCAGCATGTAGCACAACGTGGAGCATAGTAAAGTACGTTAGGTGGTCTTGTCAAGAAGAAAACATAGGTACTTATATTAGATACAAGTGTACGAAAAGACATAGTATTCTAGATGCAAAATTAGTAACCTTGGTAGTTATCAATGGAGTTGGACAGTACATTTCAGACTACCGATAGCAATCCGTTGGATAGGTAGTAGGGGTCTCTAGATAACCGGTTGATAAATCAAATCTATCATAGAGACACTGCATGAACAACTTTCAATCAGGCATCGATAAGACCATGCACTCATAAAGTCAAATGGAGTTCAGAACATCACTGGGTCAATTAGAGGTCCCGACTGGTTACCTTGTTCCTCTGTTTGTCAGAGACTTTGGATGCTGCCAGTAATCGGTTCATAGCATTCATGTGGGCCTTAGCACTAGCAACAATGATATCGGTTGAAGCACCTCTTCCAGTATAGGTTACTCCGTCCCTTTCTATTCTCACCAATACTTCACCAATAGCATCAATACCTTCAGTAACCGACTTTACAGTGAACTCGGTCAGCTTGTTATCAACCCTAATGATACGATTGATAGCCTGATATACAGCGTCAACTGGGCCTGTTCCCAGAGCAGCATCAGCCAACACCTGTCCATCGGGAGAGATTAGTCTCACCGTAGCAGTAGGAATGCTGTGATCACCACATGTGACTTCAACATGGTCCAGGTGATATATTTCGGACACGGTTCTCTTTTCCTGAGCCACAATGGTCTCAATATCACGATCTGTGATCTCCTTCTTTTTATCAGCCAACTCCTTGAAGGCCTGGAAGGCTCGAGAGAGATCATCTTCCTCTAATATATACCCCAATTCAGCAATGCGTTCCTTGAATGCATGTCGACCACTGAGCTTTCCGAGCACAAGAACGCTCGCAGGAATACCGATGTCTTTAGGATCCATGATCTCATAGGTTATGGATTTCTTGATCACACCATCTTGGTGAATGCCCGATTGATGGCGAAATGCATTAGCTCCCACTATGGCCTTGTTCGGCTGGACCACAAAACCCGTATGTTCACTGACTAAGCGACTGAGTTGATATATCCTAGCGGTATCTATATTGGAAGTAAGACCAAAGCAGTCCTTCCTAGTCTTTAGTGCCATCACTATCTCTTCGAGCGACGCATTGCCAGCCCTTTCTCCAATGCCATTTATAGTACATTCAACCTGTCTTGCACCTCTACGTACAGCCTCAAGACTATTAGCAACAGCCAAACCCAAGTCATTGTGACAATGAACACTCACCACGGCTTTATCGATGTTCGGCACATTGGAGAATACTCCTTCTATCAGATCGCCAAACTCACTAGGGATCGCATATCCAACCGTATCTGGTATATTAATTGTTGTTGCACCTGCCTGTATTACCGCTTCAAGAACCTTGTATAGATATGCAGGCTCAGTACGGCTGGCATCCATCGGAGAGAATTCCACGTCATCGACATAACCCTTGGCCCTCTTCACCATCTCTCTAGATAATTCAAGTATCTCTTTGCGCCCTTTCTTGAGTTGATGCGAGAGGTGAATATCCGAAGCCGATAGAAACACATGAATTCGAGGACTGCTGGCCGTACTTATAGCTTCCCATGCACGATCAACCGCCTCTGCATTTGCATGCGCCAGCCCACATATCTTCGTTCCTCTAACCTGCTGGGCGATAAGTGTGACAGCCTCAAAGTCGCCAGGAGTGCTGATAGGAAATCCTGCTTCGATAACATCGACCCCCAACAATTCTAGCTGTTGTGCAATCTCTAACTTCTCTGCAGAATTCAGCACGCCACCCGCCGCCTGCTCACCATCGCGCAAAGTTGTATCAAAAATAGTCACCTTATCCATGAGTCTCTCCTTGAATTACAGACCAACTAATGCATCTCACAATACACGGTCATCATAATTGCTACAACACAGGCTATCTATAACAACCCGCGCATACATAATTAGCATCTACTACCAATTAGCCTGATATTCTACACACAACAGCTGGTTCCAATCACCTACACTCCTATGTCACTCGAATTATCCCTAGCATAAATGAAAGAGGCGGCTTTATTCAAGCCGCTCTAAAAATCAATCGTTCCTGCTTCTAACAACTACCGATGATTATACTAAGGGTAGCTACTATTGTTTATATGCCATCTACTCGACTACTTTCTCTTCCCTGGAATTTCGTTTACCATTCCTGAACAAACCATATGTTAGTAACACCACTGGCACCGCCAACATCATTCCAATACCCTGCGGTGTACCAAGGAACGTGACCACACGACCCGCCCGTGGGACACAGAGAATCACCCTACCCTCAACACTTTCAGCGGGGACCAATTGTCTATCCTCGTGGATATTGGCATCACCCTTAGTATGGAATTGGGCAACCTTGTCTATATAGGTTATATCCACAACCCTATGAATCACCATACTATCAGTTTTATCATCGGATTTAAAGGCAATGATATCCCCTTCTTCTATATCACTAACGGATGCTGGACGGGTTAATATCATGGAACCAACACCAACGGTTGGCTCCATACTACCACTTACTACATTACCCATTCGCCAGCCCAATTGCATCAGGACTGCACCCAAAATAGCAATCATGAGAACAACTACTACGATAGGAACCGATAGCTTAACGAAGAACTTCTTGATCACAACAACCTCATTAACATAATTGTGCTAGAGTTTCAGGAATGATCATTTACCTCTACGGGGATTCTCGTTTACTTTACAAGACAAATGAGGAAATCACGGTAAACGAAAGAGCTAACAACATGAAAAATCAACGAACTTCGTTCAATCGAAATTCATCTATAGTACAAATGCAAGCTCTAATTAAATATGATCCACTCCTTTTACCTGCTACGTCACACAATGCCCTTAAACAGACCTAGTATTCCTCTTCACAGAATCAATTCATATGTACCACATAAAGTGCATCATTGGCCACCCGCTCTACGTTTGCCAGCAGATTACCTAATAAAAAAATGGAATAATAGTAAATATCAGGTAAATTGACAGTTGTTTATAGTTTGTTAGGCTGAATTCCTAGAAGGAAATACGAAAGACTTGATAGAAGCTACACTCAAAACATCCTTAGCATAGCCTCATAGCAGCTATAGATGCATTAGGATAGGTTTGGGCAGAAAGTAGAAACCAGAACCTCTCTAGATTGCATGAGTAATATCGCCCACGATACTTATAGTAAAACGATGTCTTACTTCGCAATCTAATCCGCCGCTAAGTCTTGAGTGATTATGGTTGAACCACTAACGAGGAAAAGCATTAACGCAAAGACAACCTACAGCAGGCAAAATACTAGACATAATAAGTCTGGTTATATAGATCGCAAAAACTGCAGATAGAAAAACAATGAATGATATGAACACACTCAAGGGAACAACTATGTACGTTCGAGCAAGGTTATTGGCTATTACACTATTGGTGTCTATATCTTGCCTCATCATTTTATTCTTTCTGGTCCCCTGGCTAATGGACTGCGAGTGGGCTGTGATTTCTACAAACGATATGCGCCCCTCAATCAATTCAGGTGACCTAGTACTGATGGAAGCAGTGGATTTGTCCGACATCGAAGTTAACGATATAGTGCTTTTCAAAAACCCATTACAGTCAGACAAATCGGGGTTGCTGCGTGTTGTCGAGAAACGAGGCAACAAGATTGTGGGATTTCTTAGCCACGATAACCTAGGAGAGGAACAGAGATCATATACCATCAGCTCCAGCGAAATCCAAGGTAAGGTAAGATCGATAATACCAAAACTAGGGCACGTATTGGATGCTATAGGTGGGATTGTGCATTCACGACTAGGCCTTGCACTAATTGTAGCAATACCAGCAGGATTGATCCTTCACTATGAGATGACAAAGATCATATCTATCATCCGAGGAGAGGACTAGCGATTAACATCGTATGTTATCACTACAGTTTGTGCTATGTACTACAATAAGATAACTATGATTATTGCCGTAGCTCCGAAACACATTGTTTATCGGACAGATCCCACCTGTCATTGCTAGCATGGGACCTGTGGGGGACACAGGTTATTAGTGAAAGAAACCTCCAGTTTCTTAGGAGCAGAGCGAAGCAATCTCGCGTGTTTTGTCATGTCGTCTTTCTGAAATTGCGTCGTCGCTGGCGTTCCTTGCAATTAAAATATCAAGTTTTTTTACACAGCATCATGCGGATGGAGCTAGGGTCATAATCGTATAACAACTAACCCAAACTCATCTTATTCTCATGCTATACCATATTAGGCACCCCGAAGATACTTCCTGGCGCTAATGGCAGCAGTAGCACCATCTCCAGCAGCGGCTATTGCCTGCCTAGCAGAATTCCTTCGAATGTCTCCAGCCGCAAACAGTCCTGGCACCTCTATTTCCATGAGTTCGTTACAGATTATGTGTCCCATATCATCAAGAGGCACTAATCCTTTGAGATAGTCAGTATTTGGCCTGAGTCCCACATAGATAAAAACACCATCCACTTCAAGGTTAGACTCTCCACCAGACTTCACGTCCTTCAATTTCAACTCCCTTACAACCGTATCCCCAGCAATTCCCTCAACCACTGAATTCCAAGCAAAATCGATCTTTGGGTTAGAAAAGGCCATTTCCTGAAGTATTTTACTACCTCGAAGCTCGTCACGCCGATGAACGATTGTAACCCTAGAGGCAAGCTGAGTCAGGAATAGGGCCTCGGTTATTGCCGCATCACCACCACCAATAACAGCCACCTTCTGATCGGAGAAGAAGGCACCATCACACGTAGCACAATAGGATACACCCTTTCCCAAGAATTCCCACTCTCCCGAGACACCCAGTTTCCTATGCTCTGAACCTCCTGATATGATCACAGCCTTCGCTTGATAGCTAGTGCCATCGCTAGTACGTACAATGTTATGAAATTTGCTGTTTTCAATACCTACTATCTCAGCATCAACCACCTCCAATCCAAGTTTTTCAGCCTGATCCCGCATTGCTGTACCTAAATCCATACCAGAAATTCCCTCAGGGAATCCAGGATAGTTCTCGACTAAAACCGCATTGACAATCTGTCCACCTACAAGCCCCTTCTCTATGAGAAGAACATCCATCCTTGCTCTGCACGCATAAATACCAGCGGTGAGACCTGCTGGACCACCACCTACTATTATCAGTTCATGTGTTTGACTCACAAACAAACTCCTCTTCTATCGATTATAGAAAATGATTAGGTCTTTAGCTCCCCTACGACAAAATTCCCTACCTGTAAGAATTATCTTGCATAATTATTTACACGTCATACTGATTCCTGGCAAGCAAGAACAAACCATTTGGCGGCTGATACATTGAAGGAAAATCCGCAAATTCCTTTTCGACATCCTGAAACCATAGGTCCACATTGAGCCATACCATATAATCATCTACTATCTGTCTTGCATAGCAAAAATCCAGATCTATTGAACAACGTTTTAGCTGCAACATATTACTAAGTCAAAATATGGCATTCCCACCTAGCACATAATCAGTGATACACTATCCAATTGATGCAATAACTACGTTTATTCTAATCATACTGAACAAAACAACCCGCTTATCCATCGCCACGACCAGTTCAGCTATGGACTCCGGCAACCATATTATCAGAATAGCTACATAATCTCTATATGCAATCCAACATGATTATTGAAGCATTGATAACCATGTATGCAGTTAATCCAGCATCAGTTTTTCCGTTTCTTCCCTAAGCCAAGGCCTAAAATCTGGGTGCGCAATAGCTATCAATTCGTTTGCTTTCTCTCTCTCACTCTTGCCCATAAGGCTCGCGACTCCGTATTCAGTTACTATGAAGTCCACAAATTGCCGAGGTACCGAAGAAACAGCAGGATAGGCAAGTTGAGGAACAATCCTAGATACGATACCTTCAGGTCTCTTGGCTGTAGACGGGGTACCATGGATAGAGCGTCCGTTTCGTGCCATTAATGCCCCTAGAATAAACTCAAGCTGACCTCCGACACCCCTAAAATAGCGACGGCCTATACGTTCCATACCAATCTCACCGAATAGCGTGATTTCCAAAGGAGAGTTGATACTCACCATATTGTCATTTTGGCAGATGTATTTGGGATGGTTATTGACATGGGTATCACGAATATCAAACGAAGGATTTCCATCAATGAGATCTTCATCATCCTTTGTCAGATACCATACCCCAGTACAAGATGTCTTACCAGGCGCGAGATTCCTTTTCTTGTTATTAATTACCCCATTACGTATCAGATCCAAGGGCATTATAACCTCCGTATGACACCCCAGATCAACCTTGTGTTCCAAGAACGGCCCCATCTTCATAGGTATTCTTCCTGCACCCAGCATAATGGTATCCCCATCATTGACAAGCTCAGCAATCTGCGCACACACCACAGCTTCCATCTCCTCCTCCTCAGGAGTTGAAGCCGCTACAACATTATCAGCAAGCTGCGAAAGATCAAATGGCATAGCCTCCACAAAGCAATCGAATATATCGGCAGGCATCCAATTGTCACCACCAGGAATTATAGGGAGAGTCTCATTGACCTCTCCAATTACTATTCCGCCAAGCGCTTTGACTCCTTCGATCAATGTCCGAATTCCCCACAGATGTGAGCCAAAGGTAACGATTCCTTGTTTACTAGGTGGCGTACATGAGGTCAACAAGACATTCGGCTTGAACTGCTCCATTGCCTCCAACCGGAAAGGCCCCCCCATGAACTCAGGCCCCATAGTGAATGGTGTCAATGGGATGAGGTCGATCTGCTTGCTACGTGATGACAGCTTCTCCATACCAAACGGTGTTAGGCAGAATCCAGTCAAACACTTCCAGGCATTCTCCGTTCCTGGGGCCAAGAGCATTAGCTCCGCAGCTAGACTAAAACTGATCTGGATAGTCACATCATGTAAATCGCTGGCACGCTTAGCCAAAGCCGAGGTGAGGGCCCAAGGATCCATCCATGGAGAGTTCGCCCCGTAGCTCACCATATCTCCAGGTTTTATTAAACCAACCGCCTCTTCGGCACTGCGTAACCTACCGGCATACCGTTCTTTCCAATCCATGACTCCTCCTCATATCACAGGTTATTGATATCTTCATACATTACCATAAACAGTTGTCAATTTCTAAGTGACATCCCGCCAATCAGTTTCCATCTTTTTCTATTGATTACTCTTAGACAATGATATCGACATAATGTTTCATGACAATGGTTCTCCTATCTGCAATGAGCCGCATCGAGACTTATAGTCACCATTACGCCCAATTCTGTCGTCACCGGGCTTCATAATTAGAAAAGAAATCCACCACCTATCCTAAAAGCAAGGGCATCTCTTGACATCTTTATACAGGGGGCTACGGACTTACGTTCATGCCCATGTGAATCAGCAGGGAAAGCGTTTACTTGAATTCGCTATAAATGTGTAATATGAGGAATAGTGTGGATTATGAGAGGATAAGAACTGCACACAAAAACACTGTCTCCCCTTACCAAAGGGCCCTAGGATTTCTCCTCCACTCTAAAAAAAGGTAAAAATAGTGTTTAGTAAAGGACTCCAAAAGTACCTAGTGTGTGTTACTGAACGAGTCGTGGGTTATCAATAGACATATAGTAAGAGACTATTGGTCACCTAGGATAATATTGTCGATCAATCTCGTGCGGCCTATACGCACAGCTAAGGATACTAGACAAGCCTTATTCATGCAATCTACCTCTTCAAGGCTGGTGATATCGGCTATACTTACATAATCTATAGCGGCAAGTGGCTCTTGCCCAATAAGAGCTTCCATCTGCTTCTTTATTGAATCTGCTTTACTCTCACCACCAGCATGGAGGTCTCTTGCAAGATTCAGAGACCTCCATAGAACCAGTGCTGCCTGTCTTTCTACCTTATTCAAATAGGTGTTTCGGCTGCTCATCGCAAGTCCATCTGGCTCTCGCACTGTAGGTACGACAATTACTCTTAAGTCCATATTCAGGTCCGATACCATTTTCTGGATAACTGCTACCTGCTGTGCGTCCTTTTGCCCAAAGTATGCACAATCTGGATTTACAATATTGAACAGTTTGGCGACCACTGTAGCCACGCCTTTGAAATGTCCAGGGCGAACTTTCCCCTCAAGCCGTTCCGTAATACCCAAAACCTCAACCCACGTATTGAAGCCGGCTGGATATACCTCATCTGGTTGCGGGTATAGCACTATATCAACCTTTTCGTTCTCTAAAAGCGCCAAGTCTCTATCAGGATCACGAGGATATTTCTCGAAATCCTCTCCCGGACCAAATTGAGTGGGATTGACAAAGATACTCACAACCACATTGTTATTCTCTCTACGAGCCCATCGCACCAACTCCAAATGGCCCTCATGAAGGTAACCCATAGTGGGTACAAACCCCACAGCACCATCAAGCTTCTTTCGAGCATCTCGATATTCGCTAACGCGAGTGATTGTTCTCATTACGAGAATCACCTCAATTCATCAATAAGACTCTGGTCCATGGGAAAGCTCTCTTTGTCCGTGGGAAAAGCTCCAGCTTGCACCTCCTCGGCATAGGTAGATACAGCCGTATTAATAGAATCCGATAGCTTTACATATTGCTTAGCATGCTTGGGAACAAAATCTGTAAAGAGACCAAGGAGATCGCTGATTACCTGCACCTGCCCATCACATCCAATCCCGGCACCAATTCCTATTGTTGGGATACTGATCTTCTCGGTTATCAGTTGGGAAAGCGGTGCAGGAACACACTCTAGGACAACAGCA
>JAXHVC010000087.1:0-9647 GCA_034189315.1 Chloroflexota bacterium
TCTCCATCCTTTTACCTCCTTACGCCTTGCAGCGATCTTGGTGAATTCCAGCACTATTACCAAAACTGAACCTGTGTATATCATAAGTGGTACTCTCTGCTATCAGTAGCGGACTGTTCAAAACCTATAATCATACAAACTGCATGAATATTATGATAGGGTGTCGGATGGTATGTCTTGTACGCCTTCTGCTCATATGTAGGTGAAAGATGCGAATGCTAGTTAGCTTTGCTACTGAGATTAGATATTGGAGGAAACATGGCATTTAAAGAGATTCAAAATCAATCAGTTGAAAAAGATGGCGGCAATAATCATAAGCCAGACCTAGACTATATTTTTCATCCCCGGTCCATCGCGTTTGCCGGAATATCTTCTGATTCGTTTGGACCAGGTGCCATGCTAATGGGATCTGTGATCGCTAGCGGTTTTCAAGGAGAAATATACGCTGTTCATCCAAGGGGTGGGGAAGTAATGGGTCGTACATGTTATCCCACTCTGAAGGACATACCTGGACCTGTTGATCATGTGGTGGTGAGCATCCCAGCTAGGTATACTCCTCAGCTAGTAGAGGATTGTGTTGCAAAGGGAGTAAAGACCGTTGCTTTCTTTACTGCTGGGTTTAGTGAGACAGGAGAAGAAGAGGGTAACAGATTAGAGAGGGAGATTATTCAAAGGGCACACAGTGGTGGGGTGCGTCTAATTGGTCCAAATTGTATGGGGATATACTGTCCTTCGAGTGGACTATCTATAAATCCCGGTATGCCTATCGAGAGTGGTCCTTTGGGATTCATATGTCAAAGTGGAGGAAACACTATACACGGTGTTTCTCAAGGAGCTGCAAGGGGAGTGTATTTCAGCAAAGCAGTAAGTTATGGTAATGCCTGTGATATCAACGAGGTTGACTTGCTCAATTATTTTGCCGATGACGTGGATACAAAGATAATAACGGCATATATGGAAGGATCGAAGCAAGGGCAGCGGTTTTCTACAGCATTGAGGAATGCTGCACAATCCAAACCTGTTATTGTGCTCAAAGGGGGCCGTACTGAGGCTGGAGCTGCTACGGCTGCATCTCACACAGGCTCTCTTGCCTGTTCTCTGGGTGTATGGAGCGCATTACTGCGGCAAAGCGGAGTGATTGAGGTGGATACCTTGGAGGAGATGATAGATGCCACGCTTCCATTCCTTTGCGAGAACCCTCCGAAGGGCCCCAATGCAGGAATCATAGGTATTGGCGGAGGCGCCAGTGTCATAGCTGCAGACGAGTGTATTCAAGGAGGCCTCTTGGTTCCTCGTTTCCCAAAAGATAGAAGGGAGATGTTGAAGGAATGTAATACTGATGCGGGCAATATCTTCAACAATCCTATTGACACACAGTCTTTTATGATCGGCGTGGATGAGTTCTATAAGACGGTTCGTATAGTAGCAGATTGGGATGGAATTGACTTTCTACTCCTCCAGGTGGCGTTTGAGGAAGTGATGGTGGAAACAGGGATGACCTCTATGTTTATTCAGACGATGATCGATGCTGCAAAGGCAAGTGGTAAGCCTACAGTTATAGCTCTTCACAGTGCCACATCGGCTAAGGGATGGCAGGCAATCCACGAGGGAAAACAGAAGTGTATGGATGCTGGTATCCCTATCTTCTATTCTGTTAAGTCAGCGTCGTATGCTGTCAGCAGGTATCTCCGATACCAGTCGTATAGAAGTAATGGTGCTTACTAATTTGCGAACCTGTATACGTACAGCCATTCACAGTATCCAGTAGTATGAATGATACGCATACAGTCGATCCTATTCTCATCGCCGCGGCTCCTTTGGGGATGGGTCATATCATTTGGACTTAAGCTTATGGGGATAAATCCTTGATCATAGAGTATTATAGCGAGCCCTACTGAGTGAACCATGAGAGGGCATAATAGAACTTAAGGGGGAAAACATGGAAGGTGGAGCCGGTAATGATGGGAACATCCCGGCGCTCGATTTTCTCTTTCATCCTCGATCTGTTGCTGTTGCCGGGGTTTCTCAGGATGCTTTCAATCCAGGCCAGATTCTATTCATACCGCTGCTCAGTTCTGGATTCCAAGGAGATATCTATCCAATACATCCCAAGGGGGGCACAAACTCTGGATTAAAGTGCTATACAAGCCTACGAGAAGTGCCTGGACCTGTGGACTTGGTCATCTCGGCTATCCCGTCTAGGTTTACACCGCAGCTAGTTAAGGACTGTGTGGCCAAGGGAGTCAAGGCGTGCAGCTTCTTCACTGCAGGTTTCAGCGAAACGGGAGAGGATGATGCAATAGAGCTGGAAGCGGAGCTTTTGCAGATTGCTCGTACTGGTGATGTGCGATTGGTGGGGCCAAACTGCATGGGTATATATTGCCCTTCGTCTGGTGTAACATTTGGTATAGACTTTCCTAAGGAGGCTGGGCATTTAGGACTGTTATGCCAGAGCGGGGGCAATACCATTTATCTGATACGTGCTGGTGCAATGCGTGGCATCCATATGAGTAAAGCCATCAGCTATGGAAATGCTTGTGATGTCAATGAGTGTGATCTATTAGAGTACTTCACGCAGGATCCCGAGACACAGATTATCGCGGCGTATATTGAAGGTGTTAAGGATGAAGGGAAACGCTTTATTTCAGCAATGAGGGAAGCTGCAAGCACCAAACCGTTGATAGTGCTAAAGGGTGGGCAGACAGAATCGGGAGCCAGTACAGTTGCATCTCATACTGGGGCACTTGCTGGTTCCATCGCGGTATGGGATAGCCTTATTGAACAAGTGGGTGCAATTCCCGTATCTAATCTAGACGAAATTGTGGACGTAGCCTCTATTCTTACATATATGCCAGCTCTTAAGGGACGTAGGGTGGCCATAATTGGCATTGGTGGTGGTGCTAGTGTCCTTGCTGCGGATGATTGTGCTAAGGCCAATCTGTTGGTGCCCCGACTTCCTGGAGAGGTTATGGGTCGGTTGAAACAACTCACAACTGCTGCGGGTAACATGTTTGGAAATCCTGTGGATACGCAAGCATTCATGATTGGTTCGGATGAATTTGCCGAGACCATTAAAATCGTTGGTGCATGGGATGGAATTGACATACTATTGCTACACTTGGCACATGACTTGATGGGTGCATCTATTGATGCTATGATTGACCTCGGTCTCACGAGGTATATGACTCAAGTTATGGTAGATGCGGCTAAAGAGGTTGGGAAACCGGCTGCTGTAGTGCTACATTTTACTACTCTGACTAGGAGCTACCAGGCAGTCTGTGAGGCCCGAGAACTCTGCTGGAAGTCTGGGGTGCCTGTATTCTTCTCCATCAGCGCGGCTGCCAACGCCATTGATAAATCCCTACAGTATTATCAGAGGAAAGACGGGATCTTTGCGTAGGGTGATTTTGGTTGATTTGCCGTTGTATGAGATGCAGCGAAGCCTTATGGGCGGGGTTTGTTTTACACCATAGCATATGAGGAGGTAACAAGTGGAAAATGTAGTAATAGTCGATTATCTCAGGACTCCATTCTCGAGGTCGAGGCCGTCGCAGCCTGAAAGAGACGTATATGATAAGGTGTTTTCGGCCGACTTGGCAGGGATGTTGGTGAAGAAGCTGGTTGAAAGAACCAAGATCAATGCTGCCGATATCAATGACGTTGTCACTGGGTGCACGATGCAGGCTGGGGAGCAGATGCTTCTAGGTGGAAGAATCATCAATATGCTTGCGGATCTGCCGATTAATGTGCCGGCACAGGGCATTGATCGTGTGTGCTGTTCTGGTATGTCTGCCATTCACCGTTGTGCCATGGAGATTGAGCTAGGCTACTCGGATGTTTGTGTTGCTTGTGGTATGGAACACATGACCCACCTCGGTATGGATTTTCAATATAATCCTCATGCCGGTGCAACCCCCACTCTGATGCAGCCCGAATACGCGCAGAAATATGATCTTATGGTCACCATGAACATGGGACTCACTGCGGAGAAGCTGTTTGACGAGGCTAAGCAGGAGTTTGGAATGACCAGAGAGGACTTGGATAAGTGGGGTGTTCGGTCCCATAATTTCACAGAGAAAGCCTTGAATGAGGGCTACTTTGCCGATGAGCTGGTTCCGGTAGAGGCAACCATGCCCGATGGCACCAAGAAGATCATCGATTCGGACCAATCACTGAGAAAAGGCGCCAACATGGAAGAGACTGCATCTCTTAATCCTGCCTTCAAACCCGATGGTGCTATCACAGCAGGTAACTCCTCTCCATTAAATGCCGGAGCCACTGCAATGATGCTGATGTCTAAGAAGAAGGCTGAACAATATGGCCTAAAACCAATGGCCAGAATTGTATCTATGGGTTGGGCCGGCGTTGAGCCCAGTGTAATGGGCAAAGGCCCAGTCCCTGCTAGTGAAGTAGCGTTAGAACATGCCGGTTTGAAGGTTAGTGATATTGATTTTTGGGAAATCAACGAAGCATTTACGATTGTTGCCCTTTATGCCATAAAGAAACTGGGCATTGATCCTGAGAAGGTCAATGTAAAGGGTGGAGCTACTGCAATAGGGCATCCTCTAGCGGCCTCTGGTATTAGGCTAACTGGTACGCTAGCACGTATCCTCAACCTTAATAACGCCAGATATGGCTGTGCCACTCTCTGTGGTGGAGGAGGCCAGGGAACAACCACAATCATAGAGAGAATATAGGGCAAAATTTGGGAACTGGCCTGGATGCTGGTTTCTATATCTAATATGACCTAATACGGTAAAAGTATACTTTGCATTGGGTATTAGGGTGTTTGAGAACGAGGGCTAGGTTTGCGGTTACGCTTCCTAGCCCTCGTTGCACTTTTATGTGAAGATACGTTTCTTGTCATTATGAATGTATGGTCCGCCTGCTATTAATGACATCTCGGGCTTGTAGAGTATTGATAGTGATACATCTTTCCTTTGGTCTGTTGAGAAGCGCGGCTTTTGATTGCGCAGTACCCGGTACATTTCTATTGATGGATTAGACGTTAATAGTTGAGTGATTACACGAGGAGGTTGAACTAAATATGCGTTTGCCCATAATTGCAGGGAATTGGAAGATGAACACGAATATCAATGAGGCAGAGGTACTAGTACGGGAGATGTTGAATGACCTGGATCGTATTAGTAGCGTTGAGCGAGTACTGTGTCCGCCCTTCGTTTCTCTATCCGTCGTAAGGAATCTTATTCATACTTCCTCTATCAAGCTTGGCGCGCAGAATATGTACTTCGAGACAAAGGGAGCCTATACCGGAGAGGTCTCTCCTATGATGCTTAGTGGCCTTTGTGAATATGTTATATTGGGGCACTCTGAGAGACGGCAGTATTTTGGTGAGAGTGACGAGATAGTCAATCGGAAGGTTCAAGTGGCTTTAAAATCCGGGCTCAAGCCCATTGTATGTGTGGGGGAGAGACTGGAAGAAAATGAGAGTGGGAAGACCGAGGAGGTGGTAACTAGGCAGGTTAGAGGTGCATTTGCTGGAATCGATAATATTGCTGAAACGGTAATTGCCTATGAACCGGTTTGGGCAATTGGCACTGGCAAGGCGGCTACAGGGGATCAGGCTAATGCGGTTATGGGCTTAATACGCCAGACAGTACATAAACTCTATGGGGATCGAGTGGCAGAGAGCATTCGTATTCAGTATGGTGGTAGTGTTACTGGTGCGAATATTGCCGAGTTCATTGCGCAACCGGAGATAGATGGTGCGCTAGTTGGGGGAGCGAGTCTGAAGGCAGGTGAATTCGTCCAGATAGTTGCACAAACGGCTGATATCAAGAAAGTATGAAGAATATCGTTGCCATTGTAGGACCTACGGCAGTGGGGAAAAGTCGGTTAGCTCTCCATCTGGCACAGTTGTTTGATGGTGAGATAGTAGGGGCAGATAGTCGTCAGGTCTATCGTATTATTGATATAGGTACGGCTAAGCCAACATTGGGGGAGCGTTCCCTAGTACCTCACCATTTGGTAGACACAATAGATTTAACAGAATCGTTTAGTTTAGGCCTCTACCAACGACTGGCCTATGAGACTATTGAGGATATTCAAATGCGTGGCAAGTTGCCAGTATTGGTGGGGGGCACTGGTCAGTATGTATGGTCTGCGTTAGAAGGTTGGAGCATTCCTCACGTGCCTCCTCAGCCAAAATTGAGACAGGGGTTAGAGTTGAGGGCTGCTAATGAGGGATCACTAGCTCTGCATGCTGAATTGAATGCAATAGACCCTGTAGCTGCAAAAACTATAGATCATCGAAATGTACGCCGTGTGATACGGGCTATCGAAGTGTACAAGGTCAGCGGCGTACCTTTCTCACAACTTCGAAAGAAGGCTATTACTCCCCCGTTTCCTAACCTCATCATTATCGGCTTGACTACTTCGAGGTATGACCTATACAGGTACATTGATGAACGAGTGGACCGGATGGTGGAGATTGGTTTAATCGAGGAAGTCCGCATACTAATGGAGTGGGGATACGATTTCAACATGTCTCCTCTGACCAGCATGGGTTATAAACAGATGAACGAATATATTCGAGGCCTGATGGATTTACCAACTGCACTTGAGCGTACAAAAGTGGAGACCCATAGGTTTGCTCGTCATCAGTACGCCTGGTTTCGACTATCGGATGCCAGGATTAATTGGCTTGATGCCCGAGAAGATCCAGAGGTGGCAGCTGCTAAGATCGTGAGGAACCATATATCATCATATTGACATAAAATAGTAGATTCTTAGTTGATACCTGTTAGTTTAATGCCGTAGTAATAGCTTTACAAAGCAGCGTTTTATAATACACGAGTTCTCACAAGAGAGTTTCACTTGAATGGTAATGTTATTAAGTTAAGGAATTGCCATTACTTAATGTGATCGGGTGATTAAAATCCGAAACTACGAACACTAAATCCCAGAAAATCAGGTTGTGGCATAATGGCATCGTGAGCACCGCACCCGTGAGGAATGTGGGTTATTAGGAAAAGAACACAGCTCACAGAATGGGCAGATCATAGCCGTGTGCTTAGGAGACCCACTAGGAGGCAGGCCACTGGCAAAGCCCGAGGCGTGCCAGTGTTTCAGGCAGACGTTTGTGCCATTAACTCAAAAAGATTGCTCTATGCAGGAAGTTGGGAAGGGCGCTATAAAGTGGGGTATTCTTGCAGGAACATATTAAGAATCACGGGCAAGCCTTCGGCTTGGTCCGTGCCACCCAAATCATAGCGATCCTTGTCCCGGCCACTCGCCGATGTGTTCTTAGGAGGAGTCCTGCCGATACTGAAAGGAGTGCGTGGCAATCCCTTTTTTATGGGGAGATTGCTTCACCTTCGGTTCGCAATGACATGGTAAATCTGGTCGGTTTTCTTATAATTGTGACATAGTACGAATATCCAAGCTACAATTACCAAGATCCGGTCGGATACCTTCCTGTTTAGAGTTTTGGTTATTGGGATTTGTTTGGAGTTTGGAGCTTGGGATTTCGTTCGGGTACATTGAGATATGGATAATTTGGCGATGCTTGTTATAGGTTTAACATAGTGACAGTACCATCGAAGGGAGTGGCTAGGTGAGGGTGGTTTCCCTACCCTGTCTAGTCAGTGGTTGGAAAGTGTTTAGCAGTGTGAAGTATGGCATTTGTCGCATGCTGGTGCCATACCTATTGCAGAAGCTATTCACCATCTTTACGACCACTTGATTCTCTAGAAGCACCGGTCCGGTATCGAGTTGCTCATAACCATCGTGCAGGACCAAGTCTAGACCAAAGTCGACAAGCCTCACAAGCCCTTTTCCCCTGGTATCCTCTGTGAGACCAATTGCGCCGATGTTAGCCCTCTTGATCTTACGTAGCGACATAAAGAACCTAGGCAAAGCTGAGGGATTAAACCTATGCATAGAAGTGATCAATGGCTTTATTGCGATGTTGTAGTCTGGGTGATAAGACATGGTTCCTACTATTCTACCTGAGCTGTTCCGCAGTATGTAGATCTGCATCTTGGCAATACGACAAAAGGGCCCAAAGAGGAGGAATTTGAGCGCGGAGTCATAATCTACCAATTGCATGGGCGTGTATCCGAAATGATCTACAAGTATTTGAAACGAGACGTCGATATATTCCCTAATCTCTCGCGGACGTATTGTATGCAATGGCGATGATTCTAGCTTCAGACTGGTGAGACATTTGTTCCATCTCTCTAAAGCTTGAGAAGAGCTCGTAGCTGGCAATTCGAGTCGGAAATTGGCCCATTCTTTGTGTTTCACAAATCCATTTTGCTGAAATATATCGATATACCAATGGGGATTGCATGGCATGCCAAAGGGCGGCAGCTCATCAGAATGCTGGGCACATAGTGCTGGGAAAGATTGAGACCTGACAATGGCCCCCTCCATCTCTTTGTCTTTCAATACAGTCAGGCAATGTTGAATAAGCATATCCGCTAGATGCCTGCAGCCACTGTCTATGATGAAGTCATCAATAAATCCAAGCTTGTCGCCTTTCTGTTTCATCCACCTCTTGTCTATAGTGGCTGCTGCTCTACCAACTGGTTTCCCGTTATGGTAGAGGACAAAGAATTCCTTGCTATCTTGTTTCCGCTGTGTAGAGATGGTTGGTATATAGTTGGCATCCTGTTGAAAGATGTGTCCTTCAATATCTCTCCAGAGGCGCCGTTGCTGCCTACCTATCTTAGTACCGAGGTGCAATATAGAAGATGAATTGTTACTTGTGTGCATGCGGTGTTTATTACCGTATTTTCCTGAAGATAAACGATATCCTTGGGCTATTGGAATTCAATGGCACACACTCACGTATGCTCCATTACTAAAAGGTTGGCCGCCCTTGCCGGTTGCCTGATATTGAGCAACCTTGGCAGTATTCTGTATTGTTTCAAATGGTTACAGGTTAAAGCCTCCCCTGCTTGCAAATGGCAGAGATGCGGGAGGTTGGCTTAGCACTTGCCAAAGGAAATGCTTGCCAGGAAGTCAATAATGAGTTCGAAGAACTTTCCTCCTATGCGCATCGCAGCTCCTTTCCTTCGAAATTTGTGACTAGCTGTGAAGCACTCGGTTGCAGCAAGAAACCGGTGTTCATCTGATTAAGACATGTTGGTAACTTATTGTAGGTGAATACTACATGTCTCTACTCGCCACATTATCGGTTTCAAGCGAAAATGTCCTCGGTGATATCTGTCTGGCAAGGGCAGCCATTCTGCTTTACGAGTTGAACTGCCACTCGAGGATCGTGTTGAAAAAATCATTTAATGGTCTTCTTCCCTTTTAGATTAGGATTGAAAATATGGTAGTGATGGATCGACTCGATATTAGCTTCTTTCCGATATCCTTAAATCGCATGATCATGGATATGTTCGCATATAGTTGAGTGAGAATTATGCTGTGCTATTTGTGATATGCTGAAAGTGGATTTTCTGTATATACCATACGGAGATGATGAATAAGATACTAATGAATAAGCGTTAAGCGAATCATGGAAGGGTTAGCTTTTTGTTATGCTAACATAACGTATTGTATCGGTCAACAAATATTGAACACCTGATAAGCACTAATTACACAGGAACGGGGACAAGGCTTGCCTGTTCCTGTCTAACCTGAGTGGGCGTTTTATGTCCATGGCGTCCAATAAG
>JAXHVC010000088.1:0-5532 GCA_034189315.1 Chloroflexota bacterium
CATGCGGGATTCTTTATCGCTAGTATCTCCTCAGGGATTGCTATCCCCTTTGTCCTGCTCAAACAATAGATTATCCCTCTTGTTACTGTCCTTATGAAAAAGGGGACACTGACTATGTGTCCCCAAAGGTTTGCATATGGATTCAATTGACTAACTCCCTATGCTAACTAACTCCTCCAATCCTGGATCAGGAGATATGAATGGTACGGCATTGATTATAGTGCCTTCAGATCTCACCTCATAGTGTGGGGCGTTCTGGGAAAACCAGCAGTAGTTTGGTGGTGCAAAGCTAGACATCAATGCATGGAATCCAGGTGGTGGTACAAAATCAGCGGGCATAGACTGTTCAATCATCGAGTCTATGTCCGGTATACATACTGCCTTATAACATTCGAATGTGCCAGCAGGTACAGTAATTGTGTCTGTGGATATATCGGCATGGATTTTCATAGGCCTACATCCAAGGGGATTGATCCAATGATAAGTGATCTTACTCTTGGGTGTAAACGGACCGCCTCTGAATCCAAATGCTGATGTGCATGATTGACTAACGGTATTAATAGGCAAGTCTACCAATTCGTCCTCGAACTGCTCTTCCTCATCAATTAATACACAACCACTTCGTGTTCGTATCTGTTTAGAGAAGGAGACAAGCCTGAGCCTATTGTCTATTTGATAGAATGCGGTCTCCTCCATAGAACCTTTCCCAACGTATTCAGTCAAACCGTGAACCTTATAGTATTCATTGTTATCCTTTTGAATCCTATTCACAACTCTAGTTTGATAGGCAACGATTTCCTGCCCCTCTGCCCTTCTGATCTCATATCTGAGTGTTTCTCCATCAGGAATATGGGGAATATCAAATAGTATTTCCGGATCTTTGTGGTCCATATCTCCTCCCAACAGATGTTGATACTGTGTTTCAGTTATTTCCATCAAGGCCGAGTTTCTCTTGGATTTAATCATCTATTTAGTGCTGATTAATTCTTGAACCGATGGATCGGGACATACAAATGGCACGGGATTAATAATGGTTCCCTCGGATTTTACCATGTAATGCGGCTCCTTTTGGGAGAACCACCGAATCATCGGGGGCATGAAATTCGATCCGAATGTCTCAAATCCAGGTGGTGCTTCAAATCCAGGTGGCATCATATTCTCGAGCATTGATTCTATATCTAGAGACCACTGTAACTTAAAGCAATCAAATGTCCCGGCTGGCACCTTGATCTTTTCCTTTGTTGTCTCACCATACATCTTTAAGAGCCTACCACCTGGGGGGAATAGGCAATAGAAAGTAGTCCTGCTCTTTTCACCAAATGGAACATTAGGTTTGAATGGACCACCCCTGAGGGCAAATGTAGAGGTGACAGACTGTGTCATCGAATTAACAGGGATTTCAATGCCCTCCTCATGGTAATGGCTGTAGGACTCATCCGTATTTACTAATACCTTCCCACTCCTGCTTTTTGTAACCTTTTGAAACGATATCGGCTTTAGATGGTCTTTTACCTCATAGATTGCAGTCTCCTCTAGAGTTCCTTTATCGGGGTATTCTGTCAGGCTGTACACCTTATAGAAGTCCTTACCGGTCTCCTGGAACCTGGTGACTACCTGCGTTTGATGACCATAGTCGGTCTTACCCTTAGAATCCGTCAACCGGTACTTCAGGGTTTCCCCATCGGCAATATCAGGGACGTTCATGATAATCTCCTGCATTTTGCCAGCCACTCTGCCCTCCTTGAATAGAATTACAATGGGTTGCGTAAAAGAAAACGACTATTAATCGATGCTTACTAGCTCTGCAATCCACGGGTCCACTTTCAGGAATGGCACAGGACTTATTATTGTCCCTTCTGCTTTGACTGGATAATGAGGCTCCTTTTGGGAATACCAGCGGAGTGTAGGTGGCATGAAATTAGTAGCTAAGGTCTCAAAGCCTGGTGGGGCTTTAAACCCAGCGGGCATCCATTGTTCCATCATGCAGTCGAGGTCTGGCACCCATTGCATCTTAAAGCATTCGATAGTACCGGCTGGGACCTTGACCTTCTCTTTTGTAGATTCGGCATACATCTTAAAAGGTTTACCCGCAGGGGGCATTATGCAATAGAATGTGACTCGATATTTATCAGCAAATGGGGCGTTTGGCTTGAAAGGGCCACCGCGAAATGGGAAGAGCGATGTAACAGATTGGGTTGTTGTATTTGCTTCGATGCTAATAGCGCCATCATCATAAGTCTCTTCTGCTTCCATCAACACCTTACCACCATCACTAGTTATCACCTTGTGATAAGATAAGGGCCTTAATCCCTCTCTTATTTCGTAGATGGCAGTCTCTTCCAATAATCCCTTACCATCATATTCAGTTCGTCCATGAACCCTATAAGCCTCACCACTATTACTCTGCGTCTTGTTAACGGTCAGCATGAGGTGCCCTATTGGATCTTGGCCTTCCTGCTCAAGAAGCCTGTATTTCAGGGTTTCCCCATCGGCAATCTCGGGTACCTTCAAGATGATTTCCTGTATCTTTCCAGCCACCTTTCCCTCCTAGATCTTTAAGAATTCAATTGGTAGTTTCTATCAGCCAATCCATCTGAACAAAAAGGCTATTCCACAATGACATCATATGAAGTCCTTTCCCTGTCGGAAAGGCAATGTGGCGTTCTATTTCTGACGAGGATATTGCTTTACCTTCGGTCTGTAATGACATAATAGATTAGGTTCAATTTAGTAATCGTGACGGAGTCTGAAAGCAAGGAACTCCATCGCTCATCAATCTCGTATTGTTTTCGTAATTCATGATTAGTACGGTAGCAGGATTAACAGTAATTTGCTCCTATTGGATACTAACTAGCTCCTCTATAATAGGATCCTGCTTCAGGAACGGTGCAGGGCTAATCACTCCCCCTTCTGCTTTGACCAAATAATGTGGCAGACTTTGGGCAAACCATCGGATTGTGGGTGGCATCATACTCTTCATGAACAATTCAATGCCCGGAGGTGGTTTGAATGCAGGAGGCATCATTTGCTCCATTATGGATTCAAAGTCCGGGGTCACATCCACTCTGAAACATTCAAATTTTCCGGCTGGTACAGTGACGGTCTCCTGGCTGATTTCACCATATATCTTCACACACCTGCCAGAAGGATATGTCACAACACCGAAAGACACCTTGCTCTTTGGTACGAAGGGGCCACCCCTAAATGAAAAAGTGGAAGCCGAAGATGCCATAGATGGATTCTTGAACCCATCCCATTGACGGTCGTCGTATGTTTCTAGACTCCTTCTAATCACCCTCCCGCTCTTTCCTATTACACAACGATTAAGGGAAACAGGCTTCAGTATATCTATAATCTCAAAGATAGCAGTTTCCTCCAGTGATCCCAGATCGCCATAATCGGTAACACTATATAATTGAAAAAGCTCATTATTACCTTCTCGAAGTCGAGATACAACTCTTTTTTGGGAGCCCACCGGATTCTCCTCCCCTTCCCCCATGAGTAGCCGATATGTTGACGTTTCTCCGTCTGGGACCTGAGGCACTTGCATAATGGTCTCATCTACTCTTGTGTCCACTATCCCTCCTGTACTTGGCTTGTACAGAACATAATAACTTCAACTCGGTTTGCTAATGACGGAATATGTTGCGCAATTTGGCATTGCCATCGCTTCCTATATATCAATCTATGTCTACAAGTTCCACTATGGTGGGATTCGGTGTAATAAATGGTACGGGGCTGACAATGGTTCCCTCGGCTTTCACGATATAGTGAGGTGGTATTTGAGATATCCAGCGATGAGTTGGTGGGAATAGGCTTCCCATAAAGGTCTCAAAACCGGGAGGGACTGCTACACCAGGGGGCATCATCTGCTCCATCATAGATTTGGCATCCGGCATTACCTTATATTTGTGACACTCAAATGTACCAGCAGGCACGGTGATAGTTTCATTGAGCGCTTCGGCCCACATCTTTACTGGTCGTCCTGCAGGAGGCATGAGGAAATGAAAAGCAAACTTACCCTTTGTGATGAAAGGACCACCCCTGAAGATTATCATGCCAGCAGACGATGGCATAGAAGTATTCAGAGGGAACTCAAATTGGCCATCATATTCAGTTCTCTCGTTTGCTACAATACTTCCACTGCGTCCTCTTACTGTCTTTAAATATGAAAAGGGTGTTAATACATCGTTTACCTTGTAAATGCCGGTTTCCTCCAAAGATCCCCCTCCCACATACTCGGTCAAACATGAAATCTCATAGAACTCTGTATCTCCCTCCTGCTTCCTATTGATTGAGTGAGTTTGATGAGCTATAGGTTCTTTGCCCTCTTCTGTCATCAAGCGGTACTTTAAGGTCTCTCCATTATTGTTAAGTATAGGGACTTTTAACACGATATCTTCTTGCGACTTCTCGAACACTATTCCCCCTTAGTGCAGTCTAATGGCATTAAATTACATAATTAATACCAGTATTCTTGTGTGAAGCTAATTGTGCATACGTTCACCGGATAATGAAATAACAGGGTGGTGGAGTGATTACATCTGGCGTTGGGTAGAATTGCCATATGCGGTAACAGGTCTATCCAAGCAAGGCATCATCAATCCAAACCTATTCTCCCTCCCGATACCAACATCGTCTTCATACAGAATCAGTGTGTTATTTACATAATGATGTATGCTTCCTTGGTTAGATTGTCATAGGCAGAACAAGGACAACTCACAGGCTTTTTCGATTCTCCTCCCCTTGAATGAAGAGGCTAGATGAGGGTGATTCTCCTGATCTTGATAAGGATACGTGATTGTAATTCCCCACGAGACACCACACTTGAGATCAGGCGTGCTTCTTGTAAGCATTCGCCCGAATGTATGGTTAGCTGCCAGAAACCTCGATCAACCATTCATTGGTTCCAATCTCTGTTCTTCTTCTGAGGGCTTCTTGCCTTGCTTTAAGTGATTTCTGGAATTCTTCGTCACCCATATTAGGGTCTCTCAGTTCCAGAAATGCTTTGCAGGGAAAGTCTTGACATAGGCCACAATGCTCTATCTGCTTCTGGTTCCGGCAACAATTATACAGAGGACAAACACTCGAAGGAATCTGGGCTGTCCAAAACGGTTTGCCAGCTACATAACCACAACCCTGGCATTGCTTCCCTAAATAACTACAATTACCACAATAAATTCCGCACACCGGAGCATAGTCATCATCACCCATGTCTTTTCCTTTGACAATTAAAGATTATTATCCTTGGCTAATAGAATTAATGCAAATAGAATCCATTAATCCTTGATATGCAAGTTCAACGATGCATTATCACAGCGTTACTATAGTATCAATACTATTCGATACCAATCATTACGTTAGAGGCTTTAACGATTACATATACCTCTTTTCCTATAGAGAGATTCCTCTGGTCTACAATTAAGTTGGACACCTAGGAGATGAAGTAGAATCATATTAGGAAGGTGTCTAATGCAAGAAGATCAGATTGGGACAGAGGGATTGAGAATGGGTAGGAGAATGACGGTAAAA
>JAXHVC010000089.1:0-18651 GCA_034189315.1 Chloroflexota bacterium
CGTAGCAAACTTATTCTGAAACTCGATGAGATTTATCGATTCCTGCTTCATCCCCTTCACTCCCTTTGTAGTGCATTCCCTACATTCTATTGTTTCTCGGAGCTAAGGGCCTAATCGTTTATTTAATTGGCACAAGTATCCTTATGCGCTGGCAAGTGTATGACTGTTGTCAATACACTGTCAAACTCATCCAAGGTTATAGTACACCAAAGCAATATCAGGAGGACTTTGTTTATATATTTTCTGTAAATGACTCACATTATGCCAGTTAGCCAAAACCAACACTGTCAAATCTCCGTTTTGTACCTGATTTGATCCTCCTTGACAGTGATTGTAGACTTAACATTTATTTCACTATTTATCATTTTTCTGTTTTTTACATTTTATAAAAGCAGCACAAGATTACCGATCACTATGCCCTGGTTCAGCTGATATCGGATTTGCAAGAGGGCTATTTCCTAGTATCAAACTACCGCTCATTACACCATATCTTCTGATTACACAGGATTGCTATATATTGTTAGACAAACACATGGATCATAAACAATATCCTTACGTTGGAATTACACTTGGCGTCACTATCAATAACAAGGAGGCGTACAGATGGACCTAATAGGCAGTAGAGACATGCCCGTTGCAGACAGAATCCTGAAAGAGATTTGGGAAGACTGGAGAACTGGACACCAAGTCAGAAAATTGATGAGTCAAAATGCTCACAGGTCGCGGATACGTATCCTACATCGGCCAAATACCGCAACTGTTTGGGGACATCCATCTCCTCGTTTGCATGAAACATCCTCAATCACTCTTAGTGGTAACTTCATTGGAGAGGAAGATCTCGTTAGATTCACTGATACCATTTTACCAGCTGAAGATAAGATAGTAGTCCTAACCGTTTTGGACCATACAAGCCATGAGATATATTTTTCTGAATTCAGTTTTGATGGCTATGAATTGAGTCTAGTCCAAGGAACATTCTCTCTCTACGCCTTTATTCTGGATCCCACAGTCGATCAAGTTATTGGGGTTGGCTATCCCCACTCAGGGAATATCTCAGATCCCAATCCCGTTTTTCTCGGTGGGGAAGGGCCTCTTAATCTAGACTTCCTCATCCTTGATGTCAACGAGTTTGAATATGGGACATCTCAACACTTACTAGGATCCTAGGTCATGAGAAATTGAGAGATGAGTCTATGGTACCGCGCCCGAATTTCTATCTTATGCTATTGTTAAGGAACAAATGCAACATTACATCGACAATATCAGCCGATGCATCCTGCGCTAGTAACAACTTGCCCACACATTGCTAAATAGTACTTAAACATAGTAATCAGGCCATTATCGCTTCCCCTAGCCATTCCCTACTAGACTGATATACTTAAATCATCATGCATTTATTTGCAATTGCAATAGATCGCATAATCAATGTTAGAAAACCGATTAGGCCCCTTGGTCCAAGAAACTTAACGTAGGGGTAACTGTTCGCCCTCTTTGTGTCATCGCGAGCACGGGACCCGTGAGGAATACGGATTATTAGTGAAAGAAAAAATCAGTTTCTTAGGAGGAGTTCTTCTGGTACCGTAAGGAGAACTTGGCGATCCCTTCTTTACGTGGAGATTGCTTCACCTTCGGTTCGCAATAACATGGCAAGTCTGGTTGATAGTTGTGCTACAACCTGGAAATGATTTCCTCTACCAAAAAAAAAGCCTGTCACTTTCGCCTAGCGCGAATTGCTCACAGTCTCAAATTGAATTCAATAAACGGATCATTTTAGTATTAGTTGACAATATCCACCTTGACATGCTTAAGTTAATCATCGGATAGAACATAAGCACATGTTCCACATGCCAAGTAAGACCAATCGAAAGACAACCAAGACTAGTACTGTAAGGGGGTACTTCATGTCAGAGATGGGAAAAGCAGCGATCTTCAAGGGCATAGGACAACCGCTGGAGATAAAGGAGTATCCAGTTCCAGAACCTGAACCTGGGGCAATCCTGATCAAGATATCCAGAGCCAACATCTGTGGTTCGGACCTTCATATGTGGCGTGGAGATCTAGATCTTGCTGCTATGGGTACACCAATGCCAATCATACTGGGCCATGAGATGACTGGGAGAATAGAGAAGATGGGAGCAGGGATATTCGCCGATTCGTCGGGCCAGCCGCTGGCAAAGGGCGACCGTGTTGTTTACCGCTATTTCTACCCCTGTGGACGTTGTCCGGCGTGTCTCAGAGGGAATGATGCTGCTTGTCCTATGAGCGCCCTAACTATGATCGGACTCGCTGAATTTCCACCCCACTTCACAGGAGCCTACGCCCAATACTATTATCTTCGCCCCAACCATATTGTATTCAAAGTTCCTGACGATCTCAGCGATGATATGGTAGCTCCTGCCAATTGCGCGCTCTCGGAAGTCATCTATGGTCTGGAGAAGGTGGGATTGGGTTTTGGAGAAACGGTTGTAATCCAGGGTGCCGGTGGCCTTGGTATCAATGCTACAGCAGTAGCTAAGGAAATGGGAGCACACAAAGTCATCGTTATAGATGGTATTCCAGAGCGTCTGGAATTGGCAAAGGCCTTCGGTGCTGACGAGTTAATCGACATGAACCAATATAAAACCCCTGATGAGAGGATCGCGCGAGTAAAAGCCCTGAATGGGAACATAGGTGCAGATGTAGTTGCAGAGCTAGTTGGATTTCCTGATGTTGTTACCGAAGGAATCGAGATGCTACGCAATGGGGGACGTTACCTAGAAATTGGTAACATTAGCCCGGGACTAACTTATGAAGCCGATCCTGCCAGACTGGTGATGACTTCCAAGACTATTTTTGGAGTAGTCTTCTATGGGCGGGATACTCTCAAAAAGGCCCTCGACTTTCTCAGCCGGACTAAGGGTAAATACCCATTCGATAAGGTCCTCTCCCACTCCTATCCCTTAGAGGAGATTAATAAAGCATTCCAGGATCAGGACAATGGTTTAGTTTCCAGGGCTGCCATTGTCCCTTAGGATTTCAACACTGATAATTCAAGAATCAATCCAATGATATCTTTCAACAAAGGAAGCTCCCTAGATAACCATCTGTCAATGGAGTCCCTTTATTGTATCTGTAATATTTTCTAATGAGCTTCCGGAAGGAAACACAGCATCAACACCCATGTCCTTTAGGGTAGGCACATCCTCTCGCGGAATTACTCCGCCTAGAACAAGTGATATTCGATCCGCATCGTTGTCCTTGAGAAGCTTAATAATCCTAGGAGTTAGTGGGACGTGCTCCCCATCAAGGCAACTCACCCCAATAACATCCACATCCTCTTGAATAGCCGTCCTCACTATAGATTCCGGTGTTTGGAATCTGCCAAGGTAAATGACCTCCATTCCAGCCTCCCTCAAATAGGCAGACACAACTTTCAATCCTCTATCATGACCATCCAATCCAACCTTGGTCATTAATACTCTTTTCTTTCTGTGCGAGCTCATGTTTTCCTCCAACTTGCTCTAAAATGGTGATGTGCGCATATTGAACGGATCATAGCTATACCCACTAGATTCACGAATAGTACCCAGCATCTCCTCCATAGTGGCATTAGCTTTGGCTGCTTCAATAATGCTGGAGATTAGGTTATCGGAATTCAGAGCTCGATCTCGCAATTCCCCCAAAGCCTGTGCAGTTTTATTCATATCACGCGTTTGTTTGAGATTGGTGATTCTGGCAACCTGTTCCTGCTCTGTCTGAGAGGGGATTCTACATATGCCGCCAGGAAGAGCCATATCCTCCTCAACAGGAATGATAAAGGCGTTAACACCAACCACTACGTTTTCCTTCTCCTCCACTTTTCTTTGCAAATCAAGGGCAGCTTTATCAACCTCTCGATCCACCCACTCAGTTCGTAGAGCCTCCGTCATTCCTCCCATATCCTCTATTTCTAGCAAAATCCGGGCAGCCTCTTCCTCAACCTTGCTGGTGAGATATTCCACATAGTATGATCCCCCCAGTGGGTCTGCCACCCTAGCTACCCCGGTCTCATGTGCCAATATCTGTTGAGTCCTTAAAGCTGTCCTTTGGGCTTCCCAGGTTGGTAGAGACTCAGCCTCATCATAGGTACAACAGAATACCGATTGTGCCCCAGACAACACCAGAGCCAAGGCTTCATAAGCTACTCGTGTGATGTTGTTTAAAGGTTGCTGAGCAGTTAGAGACGACCCCGCAGTCTGAGCAGCAAACCTGAACTTCCAAGACCTGGGATCCTTGGCACCAAAACGGTCTTTCACAATCCTAGCCCACATCCTTCTCATAGCTCGTAGCTTTGCAATTTCTTCAAAGAAATCCGGGCCTCCACAACAATAGAAAGATATTCTCGGTGCAATATCATCAATACTCAGCCCACGCTTCAATGCCCCGTTTATATATGAAATTGCTATACCAAGTCCGAAAGCTACCTCTTGGGGGGCATTTATTCCAGTCTCTCGCAAGTCATAGGAATTGACCGAGGTTGTATTCCAAAGAGGGACCTTCTTCACGCAGTATTCCATTACATCTACAACCGAACTCACGCATAAGTCTATCGGATTAAATTCCTTCCCTCGACAATAGTGGCTATGGAGTGGATCATTCGAGATCGTTCCCCTTAGTTTGGAAATATCTAATCCCTTCTTTTCTGCTGCGGCAAGATAGAGACAAAGTGTGATACGAGCAGCACAAGATGCACCCAAGAGCGTCATACTCACTTTATCTTGAGGTATTCCATCCAGCATATCTTCCATATCCTGCAAAGAGCAGAAGGATGCTCCAGTACGCCCCACCTCACCTTCTGCTATGGGATGATCAGGATCAACTCCAGCAGTCGTAGGATTATCAGCGAAAATCGTCAATCCTGTATTTCCCTCCCGAAAGAGAAACTTCAGCTGTTCGTTGGTATCCTTTGGCGCACCATATCCCCACCCTTGTCTCTTAGTCCAGAGCCTACCACGATACATGTCTTCATGTATGCCACGCGTAAAAGGGTACTTACCAGCATCCCCAAGGTCTCTCTCATAATCGACATCCTTCACAGCCTCTGGCGTATATATCTCGTTTAGGGGAAAACCAGAACAACTATCCGTTTTGGTGAGCTTTTCATAGTAAGCCTCTAGTGAGGAATCTGTGAATATGTTCTTATCGGTCATCTCGCTCTCCAATCCTTATACTTGCATAGACCATCAATTAGACTATGATTGAAACAGCCTATACCACACAATCACTCCCAAGATATATTCTATGGTGCCAACGATCTATGGTCAAAAACACATATTCCGATTCTAACTTGGTCCAATACTAGTTTTGACAATCCCATGTACAGTGATTCTGCCATGCCGAATTGATGAGGAAGACGAAGGACAGAATAAGGATAACTGTAACCTCATTACTGGAGGAGAACTGTTTACTCATATTTCCAAACGCGCGTTAAACAGAGTTTAAAAACAGATGGGCGGGAAAGCTTAGCTTGTGTACAGCCATACCGCCCATTTTATACAATCTTGATGATCTGAGTACTAACCTGCTACCGGTATCTTCATATGACCGAGATACGGCTCGATCACCGGCATCCTGAATTCGATCTCATCCAAGTCCTCGGCAATGGGGTATTTCCCATATTGGTGGAAGGCCGCAACTGCAGCATGCACATGATCTGAAGGTGTATCTGCAGATATGTTCGACAAGAAACCAACGAATCTACCCTTACGGCCTAGTAGATCCACGTACTGCTTCACAACCTCCACGATCTCACTGGCAGGACCATCATGTAGCACTCGTGCGTTCACACCAGCTACAATAGGAACAGTGTTCAGTAATCTGACCTTACTGTCTGCCCATTCTCGTACTACTCTAATATCGACATCTTGCCATCGTCCCATACCCATAGCCGCTACTGGTATTCCTGCGGCTTTAGCCTCGACATCGAAACAGCGTTTGATTATGTCATTATCAAAGTGTTCAGGTCTTTCCTCACAATAGTCCAAAGAGGCAACTACTGAAGTATATACACCAGCACGATAACCTGCTCGACGCAGTTTATGGGCATAAGGTAAAACCCATTGTTCTCCCATTTCTGGGGTCATATTTGGAAAAGCAGACCAGGCATCAGCACCAGCAGCCATCCTAACACCAGATTCCTTCCTCATGGCTTTTATATATGGGGTAAGAACCTCATCAACTATGAAGGCAAACAGATCATTAGCAAACGTGGGATCCCTTCTCATATCCCTTATTAATTTGGGATAGGTACGCATTGCCACAGCAAGACTAAACGGTGCACAGAACAATCCAACTCCCTGAGACCTCGCTAATTCCAGGGAATAGGGCATCCTACCATCACGTAGAGGATTAGGAGATTTAAGTTTAAGCAGATCTTTCGGCTCCTTGATCAGTGGCTCTGTAAAATCTACCGTGGGCATGGAGTGATCCCCATAGATCATCTTGGCCCCAAGCGCCTCCACCTCGATGTTGTAGACATCACCTATTGCTATAGGTACATCGAATCCGTAGTACTGCGAAACAGATCTTATGACGTCGAGATGTAGCTGAGCATCGGTATAGAATTCCCTTGCCGACACACCAGCGAGGTACATCGCATGATCATGCATCTGTGCAAAAACCGGTGTCCGGTCTGGCTTCGAAATGAATGTAGCCACGACACGAGCCAGCGGATCCATGTCTCCTCTGTACAGCTTCGTCGAATACGCTAATCCTTTGGCAATTGATTTGGCCATTCCGATAGCACCCATATCAATTCACCTCCTTCAACCTCTTTGCCTTGACGACAGCATCAATCGCGTCCTTGCCCCAAGCATCTGCACCGATTTCATCGGCATATTCTTGCGTGAGCGGAACACCTCCTACCAAGACCTTCACTTTGTCCCGCAGGTTCTCATCCTTGAGTTTCTGAATGACTTCCTTCATGACCAACATAGTTGTGCTCATGTATGCTCCCATGCCAATGATATCAACGTTATTCTTCCTCACCGCCTCCACAAAGACATCGACAGGCACATCAATCCCAAGCTCCACTACTTCGAATCCCGCTCCTCGGAGCATAGAAGTCACTATAGATATTCCTAAATCATGCATGTCACCAGATACGACACCAATGGCGATCACTCCAAGTATTTGAGCATCGCCAGACTTCAGAAGAGGTTCAACAACCGAGCTGGATAGTTTGAAAGCCTCTGCACTGAGTATTACATCAGGCATGAAGTATTGGCCTTCAGACCACAGCTGCCCCGCTGTCTCTATACCAGGCATAATTCCAGAGTTGAGTATATTCGCTGGGGCAATATGTTCAGATACCGCCCTCTCTGTAGCTGTCTTGGCCGCCGCATCATCACCATCAATAATGGCTTGCTTTATGAGTTCAAGTACTTCTGACATTTGTTATTCTCCCTTCCTTCAAACACATAGCGCGGCGTCAAATGATCATTCACAAGATCCCATTCGCCCCACCCCCTTTCCTACTCCCCCTATTTCACTAACCAGCGACATGTTGCTCAGTGTGATCAGCCAAATCATACGAACCTGCACAGATTAGGTAATGAACGTTATGACACATCGACTATCCTGGGAAATCTCATACTATGCGCAAATTGTCGATTGAAATAAGGCTCCACTGCCAGTTCTACGTAACCCAACTTATTGGCAAGCTGTTCAGCCCTCTGGCGCAGTACTTTCGAGATCAACATAAACCTAGCCCCAGCTCCCGCAGCATTCCCAACCTGTACAACCTTATCAACCGGTATCTCGGGTAACATACCAATACCAATTGCAGCCGCAGGATTCATGTAGCTACCAAATGCCCCAGCTACCACAACAGTATTAATATCCTCACTGGTCAAACCAGCACGCTTCAGTAGAGTATCAACACCGGTCCTAATGGCTCCCTTGGCCAACTGGATTTCAGCTATGTCCTGTTGAGTGACCACCACATCATTAGAGCCTCTACGACCTGTAGCTTCAGCTAGTACAAACTCAAGTCGGCCTTCAGAACCCTGTCGCACACCAGGCAATCCTTGTCTAATCCTTCCTTTCTCATCAATGATACCGACACGCAGCATCTCAGAAATGGCATCCAGTATTCCCGATCCACAGATTCCAATAGGGGCATCGTCGGCAATAGTGCTAATGCCGACCATATAATCACCCTCCCTAATAGTAACTCGTTCCACAGCCCCTGGGGCCGCCTTTATACCACACCTAATCCTCGCTCCTTCAAAAGCTGGACCAGAGGCTGTGGAGCAACTGGTAATACCCCCATCACTTGTCTTAAGAGCTATTTCTGTATTAGTACCAATATCAAGCGTCAACACATTGCCTTCATGTTGGGTAATACCCGAAGCTAGGATCATAGCCAAGTGATCCGAGCCTACAAATCCAGCAATTGGAGGAGGGAAATAGACATATGCACCACTAGATATATCAAGACCAATTTGCCGTGCCTTAACCTCAACTGGGAGATCCGTCGCAGGTACAAATGGACATAAGGCCAGGTGTTTGGTAGGTAACATCAATAAGATATGGTGCATCGGGGTATTCCCCACCACAGTTGCATCGAGAATTCTCCGGGGATGGGTTCCCATGCCTTGGCATATCCGTCGAACCTCTTGATTGATGGCCCGGACTACAGCAGTGCTCTGGTGTTCAAGCGCCTTTGCATCTTCCATCACGGCCCGCAGGCGTGATACAACATCATCCCCATATGATGCCTGTGGATTCTGTATTCCTCTTGCCCCCACTATCTGCCCCGTGTTCAAATCCACCAAATAGAGAGCGATTTTCGTCGTTCCAAGGTCCACTGCCAATCCAAGAGGAGCAGTATGGTTTTCAGTAGGGGTCACACCGATTATCTCTCGCCCCCTCACAGCAACTCTTACCAACCATGATGACTCACGAACAACCGAGGTCACCTCAGTCAACGTATTTGTATCCAATACTTGTGCATCTATTCCATATTCAGATAGTAAAACATCACTGAGCCGACGAGCATCGGAGCGAATATCTTCTAAGCTTGCCTCTGGCAGCTGCACTACATACTCTTCTACCACCGGCGATACCTGGACTTCCATGGTAGAGGATTCAATCTGCAATCTTCGTTCGTCGATAACGACAGGAGGAGGCACATAGACCTCGGCATCTCCATATATCTTGGTGCAACAAGCCAGACGAAAACCTTCTCGAATCTCATCCTCAGTGAGATATACCATCTCAACCCCGGTTATATGGGATGTTCGCCCACTAATCACTTTTACTTGGCAACGACCGCACTCACCAATCCCTCCACATGCGGCCGCTATGGCCACACCTGCCCGACGAGCAGCTTCGAGCAGTCTAACTGGCTTCGAATAAAAACCTTGCTTTCCTGTAGGTTCATATAGTATTCGGAATCCCTTTTTTTGCATTCCATCCATCCAATTCACTATTCTTGTCGATCGGCTTTCACATATCTGATGATCCTGTAATTCCACGTCCGGTCAGACCGGGTCATCTAATGATCCCACTCATTAAGCAACAAACAAATTCTATACAGCCACTTTTAAGCGATTAACTCATACCATTAACCAGCTCTCTCTGGGAAAAGCTTATCATCACGTTGTAAAGTTTTACATCTGATGCTTGTTATTCAGTTATTATTTGACTGAACGATACTCAGCCAAATAAAACAGTAGCACGTTTGTACTATATTGTCAACCTGGCTGCAGCATAAGGTTCACGATTATTCTTCTTCCACAGACCTATTGTCCCTAACTGACGGTTTCACTGCGGAATATACTTACTCACATTCAGCATAATGCTGACACAGACCGATAATAATGTCCGCAAATTCCAGCGATCATGTCTGGTCTTGGCAGCAACAGCTCCAGAAGAAAGCCAGCCTTCCGGCGGATGTCCCAGCAGGTTCCAGATTGATAGAATTAAGCCAGAAAAGGGATGCGGGGAGATCACTCTTAAAGAGAATTTCGGAGCCACAGAGGCCTCTGTGAAAATACAAATTAGAAAAGGGGGTGAGTCAATTCTAGAGACAGATCGCGTTCATCCAAAGACGCGAACAACAGAATACTCAATCGGGTTGGGGGACCACAATACCCCATATAGGGAATTACATAATTCCCTGAGAATACAAGTTCCTTTATAGTCACAGGGAGAGGCGGGAGGGATAATAAATCCAGATGATCTGTAAATCAAGCAAGCACTGAAACCAAGTGTATCAATTATAGCTAGGCAGCTCTAAACATCACTGTCTCCATATCACTAGGAGGCAGATAAGAAAAGAAGGTGAGGGGAGGCACAAAGTGAGTACGACGTTTTGCCCTACGAAGACTAAGACAGGGAAATCATTACATTTGTCTATTTCAGGCAATTTTAAGAGCAAGGACCAACGGCACTACACGCATACGTCAATTAGAGAGCTCCCTCTCATAAAGACGAGCACATCTAATTGGCAAATACTTTTGATTGATTTCGTTGAATACTTATTCGGGTCCAGTAAACTAGTACCTCAACCCGTGTTGGTAGATAAACAGCCCCCAATGAATCATCCTTATCCGGACAAACCCAATTCGAACAGAATTGATTAAATCTATCGTTTAATTATACGCAATACAAATTGATGTACAGTTACAGCCAAAGTCTTGTACATAATCTTATATACCGTTCACTAGCAAATTAGGGTATACTAATAGAATAATCAATATTGGATTTAGGAGTTACAAGCCTATCGAGAAGTAATCAACCTGAATAGAGACCGATGCACAAAGCATCATCTCCAATTCACCAAACGCACCGATAGTTGGCCGTGAATTAGAGTAGTAGTTGCTGCGTTGTTAGCTATTACCAAATTAACTCTAGGAGGAGGATGCTGAAAGCATCAGCTATCATCTCTCTTTACAAATCATTCAATCTGGAAAGAGCAGATGTTTCTTTGGTGCCCTAAGGCAACCTCCAGAAAGGGAAGGTACGGAAATGTATGTAAAGGAATTCATGCACACCAATGTCATCACGGCATGCGGAAAAACTCCACTGGTTGAAGCTCAAGGGATTATGGAAAAGCATCATGTACGGCGTCTACCAATAACACACAAGGAAAAGCTAGTCGGTATAGTCACATTAGATAGGATGACCGAGACTATCAAGCACCCTGGAGTATATATTGATGAATGGGATTTCGCAGCAGCGCTGACCAAGATAAAGGTAGAGGATGTTATGGAGCGCAATGTTGTAACCGTTACACCTGATACTTCAATAGAAGATGCGGTAACAATGGGACAAAAGCACCGCGTCGGCACTCTACCCGTACTTGAAGGAGAAAAACTCGTTGGGATCATAACAACGACAGACCTATACGAAGTAACGACTCAAATTCTAGGTTTTGGTGAACCGGGCGTCCGTCTGCATATATCCCATCCTAATAACAAATCCACCGGAGATATAACCAGTGTAATCGGTGCCAAGGGAGTGAGGATCTTATCATTGTTGCACATCACCCCTCCTGGTATAGCAAGAGAAGATTGCATAGTCCACCTAGATACTGATGATGCCACTGCTATCATTGACGCACTAGAAAAGAAGGGATATTCAGTTGAAGCACGTTCCTCTTCTGTGGCTTATCCTAAAGGACTCTTTAATTTAATGAAGAACCTCCGTATCGATTCAACAAAGAGATAAGGGACTGCGGGATAACCAGCTGGATAGACAATATTAAATGCGTTTGGTCTTAACGGTAACAGGTACGATTGCATCGAGATTCAGAATCTGTAATTTGTGGTGTTGCCGTTTTCCAGGCAACAGAGACAAATCACATTATCAGAATCATCAATAGATGGGGAAAAGGGGTGAGACCATGTATGTCAAAGAATATATGAACACCAATGTCATTACCGCTACCAGAGAGATGCCTGTTGCAGAGGCTCATGCACTGATGCGCGAAAACAACATACATCGTTTACCTGTTGTAGATGATGCAGACGCCAAGAGATTGGTTGGCCTACTGACCGCAGGCAAGATCCGCGAGGCCATAAAGAATCCAGGCATCCAAATAGCAAATCCTATGCACTACTTGCAGCTGCTATCACAGATGAAGGTCAAGGAGTTAATGGAAACCAGCGTGCTTACCGTTACACCAAACACAACGCTGGAAGTAGCTGTTATCTGGGCTCAAAGGCGACGCATGGGAACATTGCCAGTAGTTGATGAAGGACAGTTGGTTGGGATATTGACCGCAACAGACCTGTACAAGATCACAACTCAAGCTTTAGGTTTTGGCAAGCCAGGAGCGCGGCTCCATATCTTCAACTCTTTCCACGGTCCAGCAGGAGAGATAACCGATATTGTAAATGCAAATGGAGCCAATATACTATCAATGTTCCACATCACACTACCAGGCACTAGGACAGAAGATTGCATAATCCATCTGGACACGGAAAATGCCAGTAATATCACCAACGAGCTCAGAAGCAAAGGATATGTAGTACAAGAGAGGTCTACATCGGCATAGTTTTAGTAGGTATCGATTTCTAAGAAGAACCAATAACTACTATGGATATATTGCACGAGGGAAAGGGATCAATAGCATTATGTGATTCATCTCGCGGTATTGCCTAAACTGTAGTGAATCGATATACGATCCTGACCCATGAGTCGTTAGGACCTGTCCAAAGGTCAAATGGCATAGTCACCTCGCACAAACGGAGGAAAGTGTGTATGGTAGAATCCTCGTTCCGCTAGATGGATCAGAATTAGCAGAGGCGGCTCTTGAGTACTCAGCTGCACTTGCTACAAAGCTACATAGTAAGATTATTGTCTTTTCCGTCTGCAACGAAGGAGAAAGGATAGAACGTCCACTGAAACTATATCTCGATAAGGTGACAGAGGACCTGTACAATCGGAGTATAGAGGCAATATCAGAGCTCAGTTATGGAGATCCTGCGGATCAGATCATAGACTTTACAGAAAAAGCAAATGTCGACCTAATAGTTATGGCAAGTCACGGCCATGGTGGCACCAGTCGGTGGCGTTTTGGGGGAGTGAGCAGCAAGGTGATGAATGAATCGTACATACCCTTGCTTCTTGTAAGAACCAGTATCGCAACAACACCCACTTTAATTACCTACCCCACCAGAATACTAGTGCCACTGGATGGCTCCGAATTATCAGAGACATCGTTAAAACATGCCCTCAGTTTGACTATCATAGGGCATACAGAGATTGTACTCTTTAGGGTTAACGATTCTGATGAGGCAGATGCAATCGATAATACACAATCTGAACAGCAGTCTATTGGTAATAAAAGAAATGGCAGAGAACAGGAGATTCAAGACTACCTTTCAGGACTTAAGAACAATATTGAAACAGAAGGTGTACTGGTCCATACAGAATGCACAAATGGCAAACCGGCAGAAGGCATCATTAAATATGCAGAGTCCCATGACATTAGTATGATAGCCATCACTTCTCATGGGAGGTCACAGCAACAATATTGGGCCTTTGGCAGTGTCGCCAACAAGGTTGTGCAAGGTACGTCGAGACCAATTCTATTATCGCGACCACGTCCCTGTGTACTTTCCCCCTGATATCACTAAACAGAATATAACCATACTATCCCCTACATCATTCTCAGAGCGATGAGGGATTTCGAGACATTATCGAATATTAGTTGACTTCATAATAACTCAACCCCAATTGACAGGCATTCATCAAGCTGGTAGCCTACTTCTATAGATGTGAGAACGCCCGCATACCACCTTTTCAAAGGTGTTATCTTTACTACATTCTTGTGACATCATCTAAATACGACCATATAACTTGAATTTGAGCTATGAATAAGACCAAGATTCTAGTAGCCGATGACCATCCAATGTTCAGGGACGGCATAAAGAAACTCATTGAGACAGAAGAGGATTTGGAGGTAATCGGGCAAGCAAGCAATGGAGAGGAAGCAGTGAGGCTTGCCGCAGAACTCCATCCAGACGTGGTGATCATGGATATCGTCATGCCCAAGCTCAATGGAATCGAGGCTGCAAAACAGATTAAGGCGAAATTACCCACAACTGCTCTCCTGATGCTCAGCGCTTACGATTACGAGTCTTATCTTCTTCAAGCACTGCGTGCTGGAGCAGCCGGATTCCTCTCAAAGAACGCACACGGCAGTGATCTGATCTCGGCTGTCAGAGCTGTCGGTTCGGGAGAACCGGTTCTCGATCAAAGAGCAACCTACAAAATGCTTTCACGATTAGCATCATCTAACGATACGCCATTCAAACCAACCACTGAGGATTTGCACGATCGCGAGTTAGAAGTGCTCAAGCTTGCAGCAAAGGGCATGAAGAACAGAGACATAGCTGAAGAACTCTTTATAAGCGAACGCACGGTGCAAACACATTTCATGAACATCTTCAGAAAACTAGATGTTGGATCACGTACAGAAGCAGTCCTCAAAGCCTTGAAAGAGCGATGGATCCCCCTGGACGACATACCATAGAGGACTAGGGAAGCTATACCAACCAAAGGTCTCACTTGATACCCTTACACCCTTTTGACATCAAACAATGCACCATATGAATTCATTATTATGTGTCCAGGACATACTAGTCACCCCCTTTAACGGACAATACAGGAGATAAAACTCTGCAATGGGGCAAACCAAACGTTCGCAAAATGATATTGATTCGCCAGATAGCGAACTACTATATCGCCTGCTTTTTGAGAATGCACGTGACGGGATATATGTTAGCGATATTCATGGAAACATCCTGATGGCTAATCAAGCTATGGCAGATCTATCCGGATACACAATTGATGAGCTAACGTGTATGAACGTTTTCCAAATCCTAAAAACTTCGGATTCTACAATAACGATAGAGGACCAGGAAACAAGACAAGAAGATCATGATCTACAGTACAGCCGAATAGATGAATACCTTATGATGGGAAAAGAAGGCACCCAGAGAACGATTGAAGTGGTGACCAGCGTTGTGGGTAGAGAACAAGGCCATCCCATTATTCAAGCCATAACTCGTGATATAACCGAGCATAAGCAAGCACAAGAAAGCGCTCGTCTTTATGCCAACCTAGTTACGCAGGCACAGGAAGAGGAACGTAAGCGTATAGCCAGGGAATTACACGATGATACTATCCAAAGCCTAGCTTCGCTAGGCTTTGATATCGACCACTTGCTTGTCACCAATCAGGAATTACCTAAATTCTTAGTAGAGTCATTAAATAATCTACGCAGTGCTACCGACGAGATATTAAATGGGATTCGTCACTTCAGCCAGGACCTTCGTCCACCTATGATCGAAGAGTTCGGATTAGTAGAAACTCTCCAATGGCTCACCGACGACCTTACGCATCGTACTAGTCTCGACGTTTCTCTCAAAGTCACAGGCACCCCACAAAGACTTTCACCCCATGAAGAGCTTACCCTATTCCGTATCGCCCAGGAGGCTCTATCTAATATCAGGAAGCATTCAAAGGCTACAAGCGTAATGATCCGTGCCGAGTTTATAAGTGAAGCAATGTGTTTATCCATCGCAGACAATGGTAGAGGTTTCCATCTGCCTAAGAGGATAGGTGAATTTGCGCAATCTGGAAAACTGGGATTATTAGGTATGAGGGAACGGGCTAACCTTATAGATGGTATATTCCAAATACAATCATGCCCCGGTCAAGGCACTATTGTGACAGTCTCACTGCACAATTCCCGTTAAAAGTAGCCACCCCTAATCAATGTATATGACTTAGGGATGGAAAGAACTATCCCAGCAGGTACATAGTAAATAAGTTCTATAAACTTGAGATAGTCCACATAAGAAAGATGTCTATCGCAAATTAAGACATCTTTACTTAGTTGCTGTGGCGTTCCCAACGAGTTTCCCTTTGGTAACGAGGTTCGCTACACCTCGAATGCCTCTTCCGTGTTCGTCTGCGAGGCACCCAAAACAGCATACCATTAGATACTTCTAGTCTACCTACTGGATCCTTACTCCTTCTCGTCCTAAACTCCATATCCGATTCTTCTAATATATCCTCTTCTAAGTCCAAGTTAACATTACTTTCTACCATAGAGTCTCCTTATCATCTTCTTGTGTGAAACTAGCGAATCACCCCAGTCCCTACGCTTGTATCACCACTCAAAGTGGTTCCTGCACAACATAGAATTCGACGCACCAACAGCGTTGCGTGTCATTATGCTACAACGTAAACGTAAATACACAGGTAACCATAGTTAATAATTAGGATAAAGTGAAGTGAAGAAACGGTAATAGTAGTGCGCACTTTCATAACTGACACTCTTAATACACTCCATGCTATGCAGATGACTGAACGTCATACTGATTCGTGTGAGGTGCGGGGAAATGAATCCAGATAACTATTACCAAGACACATAACGTAGGGGTAACCATTGACCCATTTTCTGTTATTGCGAGCGAGGCACGGCAATCGGGATAGGTAAGGGTAACAATCTAAACCTATTAACAATCCCGTCTGCTATGAATTAATCCCCACTCCTCCTAAGAAACTGGAGGTTTCTTTCACTAATAACCTGTATTCCTCACTGGTCCCGTGCTCACAATGACGCACTGGGTGAACGGTTATACGTAGGGAATGTACTACAAATGGAGTAAAGGAGATTAAGCAAGAGTCGATAAACCTCATCAGGTTCCAGAATAAGTTCGCTACGTAAGAGACTTTTTGGGAGCTAAATGACTAATCGCTTCAGGAAAAAACATACTGATCCGTACTCAGAGTAGCGTGAGTGTGAATCGATCCAGGGGAGTAGCTAAGATGGAGCGCTCGATTTTCAAAGCACCCGTATAAACATCAACAATGAAAACAAAACTGCAACCAGTTGCGTAACAACTGGTTGCAGCAATCCACGATGGATGATCACTACTGTTCTTGCAGAGACGCTTGACATGAAACCCCAACAACAAAACCAATCAGAACTCAATTTAACAACACACGAATCGAATGGAAAAGGTCCCTGCCTCTCCAATCAATTTCATCATTCAAGCAAAGGTGTTACCGGATGAATTACTCGACGTTTTTAGGCAACGCTAGGATTATGTTCTCTGCTTCTTGACAGGTTCTCTCAATGAGTTCCTCCACGGTTGGTAGATCTTCTATCCTCCCAGCCACCTCACCACCAGCCCAGAGAACCTTTTCGTCTTCCCTTCCTCCCTCAATAACACCTGTCCACGACTCCATTTCCTTGGCCATTATTTCCGGATCAAGGGTAGTCAAATCATCAGCTTGACCCAAGTATAGGTTGGGTGACTTCTTAACAGTTATATCCGCTAATTCCACCGCTGCAGAATTTCTTAGGTATCTCGCCGGTCCGGCTATCCCTCTGGCCACCATAGTGTCCCGTTCCCCTTTTTGTAGGATCTGTTGTTTCCAAGAATCAACAAAGTCGCTCTCCTTGGTGGCAATAAACCTTGTTCCCATCTGAACACCCACCGCACCCAATGCTAGAGCAGCGGCCAGTGTCGCGCCATCAGAGAATCCACCAGTACCAATCACAGGAACCTGGACTGCTTTGACAACCGCAGGAAGAAGAACCATGGAATGCACCGGCTCCCAAGAAATATGCATTCCACCTTCATGACCGGAAGCGATGACAGCATCAACACCCGCTTGCTCACACTTTTTGGCGTGGTACACAGAGGGAACCACATGAAACCATTTCGCTCCAGATGCTTTGATGGTCTCCGCCCAAGGAGCAGGATTACCCGCCGATGTGATAATCACCCTGAACCGATCCCTCATTTCAGAATCTTCATTCCGAACATCTATGGCAGCTTGTACAATTTGGTTTCTTGATTCACCCCACTCTACAGCGAGGGGACAGTTTATGCCAAAAATTCCTTTGTCATCAGAAGTTGCATCCTTGGTTCTATATAGGATCCTCTTAATGACTTCATATGGTGTCCCAGTTTCTCCAGGTCCTACAAGCCACTCCATAGCCTGTGGTGCCATCATACCCATAGCCAATCCACTTGTACTGATAATGCCCAACCCACCTGCATTGGCCACTGCAGCACACAGTCTGCTGGTACTCCACGGCCCCATCCCTGCTTGGATGATGGGATATCGGATTCCCACTATACTGCATAGCTCTGTCGTTAGCATTTCATATCCCCCTTCTCCTATTATTCCTCTAGTAGTAGATGCCGTTTCAAAGAGATTCGCGGTTCTATTGACATACTGCCGATTTCATTCGGGCCTGATTTTGTCATACCCTACGATTGCATTTATCAAACCAGGTATTGGCCAGCCACGTTACAAGATTCACACTTAATGGGCCTCATCCAATAATGGCAAGTCTTCATATCAAGAAATCATCACCTGCCTTGTCTATCGCTATGTATCACACCCTAATTCCCATGTTAATCTGTTTATTCAACACCAATCCAGTCTATACATAATGATTCATTATAGTAATATGCACCCCCAAAAGAAAATCCATCCCCAACTCGGATATATAGGCATAGCATATGAATCACTAATACTTCTATAATATACTTCACCAACCATATCATACGTACCAGCTATCTTGGCTGAACAAGTTGCATGTACAGAACACCCGTACCTGTATGCAATATTATTTCGCATTAATTACTA
>JAXHVC010000009.1:0-16089 GCA_034189315.1 Chloroflexota bacterium
CTTTGAAACTAGCACCAAAGACGCTATCTCCGTGAAAGTTGAAGGGAAGAGGCGGATTCCTATCACTACTCTATTGCGTGCCATCGGGTATGAGGGGGACCAACAGCAACAAAAACTGTTTGAAGACGTCGACATATCCCCCGAGCACCATTACATACTATCTACGATGGAGCGAGAGTCATTGTTCGCAGGGGAAACCGAGGATAGCCATAGAGACATCGATAAGGAAGAAGCTCTCAAAGACATCTACAGAAGACTACGTCCTGGCGATCCAGTGGATGTCAGTAGCGCAAGTAGCCTGATCAATAATCTGTTGTTCAATTCGCGTCGTTACAATTTAGGCAGAGTAGGCCGTTATAAGCTCAATAAGAGGGTAGGAAGAGACCTACTCGTTCTGAGGAATATCCTCACCGAAGAGGAACTCAAGAACTGCGCCCCCGATCATATTGATGAGCTATCTGCCAAGCACCTCACAGATCAGGGTCTCACCAGAGAAGACATCGTTGCCATTGTGAGACACATGATCATGATAAACAATGGGATTGATGATCCTGATGACATTGATCATCTGGGCAACCGCCGTGTGCGCACCATGGGAGAACTCCTTCAAAACCAGTTACGTCTGGGTTTTCTAAGGCTTGAGCGTATCATCAAGGAGAGGATGAGTGTTGTCACTCACGAGACGGCTACTCCTAGCACACTAGTAAACATTCGCCCTATCATTGCGGCCATCAGAGAGTTCTTTGCAGGATCCCAGCTTTCGCAATTCATGGACCAGACCAATCCTCTAGCAGAGCTCACTCATAAAAGACGTCTTTCTGCCCTCGGTCCAGGGGGACTGTCACGAGAGAGAGCTGGCTTCGAAGTCCGCGACGTTCACTACTCTCACTATGGTAGGATATGTCCCATCGAGACACCCGAAGGTCCAAACATTGGTCTCATAGGTGCGTTATCCACGTATAGCAAAATCAACGAATACGGATTCATTGAAACCCCATATCGTAAAGTCATCGGGGAAATGCAGAACAATGATCCAGCGCTGGCACACCGTATCCTATTGGATACAGTGAAAGATTCTAATGGCAAGCCCATTGCACGGGCAGGTGCGCACATCACACCACAAATCGCCAAACGTCTCGCTGAACTGCCGGCTCAACCCATTGGTATCAAACCATATGTCTCCGAGACAGTAACCTACTATTCCGCTGATGAAGAAGAGAACTATATCATTGCACAATCGAATACCCCTTTGGATGAGCACAATCATTTCCTCACCGATCGGATCGAAGCAAGGGCGGCAAAGAAGTTCTTAAAGGTGACCCCACATGAAGTCGATTTGATGGATGTATCTCCAAAGCAGATTGTCAGTGTCACTACATCCCTGATTCCTTTCCTGGAACATGATGATGCCAACAGGGCCTTGATGGGTTCCAATATGCAACGCCAGGCAGTTCCTCTACTGCGAGCAGAACCGACTTTGGTTGGAACAGGAATGGAAAGGTTGGTGGCACGAGATAGCGGACATGTTGTCTCCGCATCCGAAGAGGGCATTGTCACATCGGTTTCTGCTGATCATGTCACTCTCCTGAATGATATCAGCGAAGAGCATGTTTACCCATTGCGGAAATTCTCCCGTACTAATCAAGGGACTTGTCTCAACCAAAGAGTTACAGTTAACAAGGGAGACAGGGTTAAGAAAGGTCAAGTCCTAGCAGATGGCACGGCAACAAAGAATGGAGAGTTGGCACTGGGGCAAAACGTGCTATGTGCGTTCATGAGTTGGAAAGGCTATAACTTTGAAGATGCAGTGATCCTCAGCGAAAGGCTAGTTGAGCAAGACAAGTTCACCTCTATTCATATTGAACGTTATGAGGTTGAGTCTCAAGATACCAAGCTAGGTCCTGAAGAGATCACCCGGGACGTACCTGGTGTGGGAGAAGAGAGTCTGCGAGACCTCGACGAGGATGGGATTATATCCATAGGAGCAGAGGTAGAATCCGGAGACATTCTTGTAGGCAAGATCACTCCTAAGGGAGAAACCGAGTTAACCGCAGAGGAAAAGCTGCTTCGCGCTCTGTTCGGAGAAAAAGCGCGTAAGGTTAAGGATAGTTCTCTCCGAATGCCTCATGGAGAACGAGGTAGAGTTATCACAGTCCGAGTTTTCTCTCGTGAGAAGCGCGATGAGTTGCCGGCTGGGGTTAATAAGTTAGTTCGAGTATGGGTGGCGCAAAAGCGCAAGGTGGCAGAAGGAGACAAGCTAACTGGAAGGCATGGAAACAAGGGTGTAATCGCTCGTATCCTGCCGCGGGAGGATATGCCATTCCTTGAGAACGGAACTCCAGTGGATATTATCCTCAATCCTGTTGGTGTACCTTCCAGGATGAATTTGGGACAAATCCTGGAAACCCATCTTGGGTGGTCGGCAGATAGTCTAGGATTTCGAGCAGATACCCCTATTTTCGAAGGAGCTAGTAACATCGATGTCGAAGACAGCCTCTCCAAAGCCTGGTTGGTACAGAAGACAAGAGCATACGATGTTTCAGGAACCAACGGCAATTCTACCTCTACAGTCCGGATAAAAGTGCTCGAAGACTACCTCGATTCTAGGGGATATCCAGGTGTAAAACTGGATGGCACCGAACCCGCTGGCGAGGCACGGCGTATCTGCCTTCGCCTATGGCTCGAAGATCATGGCCGCTCCATAGAGCAGATGGATGATGGGGAAGTCGAACTGCTAGCACATGAGGTGGCCAAGAAAACGGGAGAATCCCTACCAACCAGTGGCAAGATGACTCTCTATGATGGCTATACAGGAGAGCCTTTCGACATGCCAGTTACTGTCGGATTCATATACATGATGAAGCTGATTCACCTTGTCGAGGATAAGATACATGCTCGGTCCACAGGGCCTTATTCACTGGTAACTCAGCAGCCTCTCGGAGGCAAGGCGCAGTTCGGTGGACAGAGGTTCGGAGAAATGGAGGCATGGGCACTGGAAGCATATGGTGCTGCCTACACTTTGCAGGAACTTCTCACCATCAAATCCGACGACGTTGTTGGCAGAGCCAAGGCCTATGAGAGCATAATCAAGGGGGAAGATACCTTTGTACCCAGAATCCCAGGCTCATTTAGGGTATTGGTCAAAGAGCTACAGAGCCTGGGTTTATCAGTCAAGGTAACGAACGAGAAGATCGCATCCGACGAAGAGGATGAAATAACCCAGGAACCGGAAGCCGGGTTGGAGGAGTTGGAAAAGGGAGAGGACAATGTCGAAGGTTAGTGATTTCAATACAGTGACCATTTCCCTTGCTTCGCCCGAACAGATTCTAAGTTGGTCCTACGGGGAAGTGACCAAGCCTGAGACGATAAACTATCGCACACTCAAACCAGCCAAAGATGGCCTATTCTGCGAAAAGATCTTTGGCCCAACCAAGGACTATGAATGCTATTGTGGTAAGTATAAGAAAGCCCAGTACGAAGGCGTCATATGTGATAGATGCGGAGTATTAATTTCCAAGTCAGACGTACGTCGGGAACGAATGGGACATATCGAGCTGGCTGCACCTGTAGCCCATGTTTGGTTCTTGAAAGGTGCCCCAAGCCGCATTGGCCTTCTTCTCGGCATATCTCCACGGAGCTTGGAAAGAATCCTGTACTTCACGCAATACATCATAACCTCGGTGGATGAAGATGCCAAGCTCAAGGTGATTCGTCAGATGAGGCCAGAGTATGGCATCATGCAAGAGCAATCATCTACGGAGGAAATTCCCGAAACTGTCGAAGAAATAGAGATTGGGGAAGTAGTCTCGAACATCGAAGAAAGCTCCGATGACAATCCTGCCGATGAGGATGATCACGACCCTATACTAGACTCTCTGGATGAACTCGATGAGACAGATGATACGGAAGAAGACGTCATCGAGTTAGAAGAATTGCCATTATTGGATATGACAGATGTGGCTGGTGAAGATATTGATTCGACAATTAGAGAGCTGGAGAGCATTCGTCCTTTGGTACTTCTGACAGAAAGCCGCTATCAGGAGCTGAAGGATAAGTATGGAGAGCTATTCCAGGCCAAGATGGGTGCTGAGGCAATTCTGGATATCCTTCGACACTTAAACCTAGAAGAGACCAGGGAAAACCTCTGGCAAGAAATCAATTCCTATTCGGGACAAAGGCGAAAGAAGGCGATGAAGCGATTGGAGATCGTCGAGGCCTTTATTCATAGCGGAAATAAGCCAGATTGGATGATCCTCAGCGTACTGCCAGTTCTACCTCCCGATGTACGACCTATGGTACAACTAGACGGTGGAAGATTCGCCACGGCTGATCTTAATGACCTCTATAGGAGAGTAATCAACCGGAATAATCGGCTCAAGCGACTCCTGGAGCTAGATGCTCCCGAGATCATAATCCACAACGAGAAACGCATGCTTCAAGAAGCTGTCGATTCCCTTATAGACAACGTAAAGAGAGGCAGGGTGCTCGGTAGCGCCGGAAGTCGTTCTTTGAAATCTCTCTCCGACATGCTGCGCGGTAAGCAAGGCCGATTCCGACAGAATCTCTTAGGCAAGCGGGTAGACTATAGCGGACGGTCGGTTATCGTAGTTGGTCCAGAGCTCAAGTTCCACCAATGCGGGTTACCCAAACGCATGGCTTTGGAATTGTTCAAGCCTTTCGTAATGTCCAAATTAGTCCAACAGGGTATCGCGGCAAATATCAAGAGCGCCAAGCGCATGGTAGATCGTGCCAGGACAGAAGTATGGGACATACTGGATGAGGTGGTTAAGGAACGTCCAGTTTTAATCAATCGTGCGCCCACTTTGCACCGGTTGGGTATACAGGCATTTGAGCCAGTACTCATCGATGGCAGTGCAATCCAAATCCACCCTCTTGTATGTGCAGCATTTAATGCAGACTTCGATGGTGATCAGATGGCTGTTCACGTGCCGCTTTCCAGGCTAGCGGTCAAAGAAGCACGGACGACCATGCTCAGTTCCCACAATATGTTGCTACCCAGCAATGGCGATCCAGTGGTAACTCCCAGCTTGGACATAGTTCTTGGATGTTACTACCTAACCTCCATGAAGACTTTCGAAGGAGATCGGCGTCTCATCTTCGGTGGATTTGAAGAAGCCAAGCTAGCACATGAGCTAGGGGTTATAGATTTAAGGGATGAAATTGAAGTGAGAACCAGTGATGGCTCCAGAATAGTAACCACCACCGGCCGCATCATCTTCAATGATATCCTGCCCGAAGAGCTTCGTTTCACCAATGAAACCATGGACAAGTCTGCTTTGAAGAGAATGATCTCCCATTGCATCAAGCTTATGGGAAATGAGATAGCTGCAGAGGTCATTGATAATATCAAAGCTTTAGGATTCAAATATGCCACACAGTCGGGGGTCACTATCTCCGCTAGCGATCTTGAGGTTCCAGAAGCCAAAACAGAAATTCTCAATGAAGCCGAGAAACAGGTAGTGAAGATTGACGATCAATATCACCGTGGACTTATAACAGAAGATGAACGCTACGGCAACATCGTAGGAACATGGATGGAGGCCACTACCAAGGTGACCGACGCAGTAACAGCTTCATTGGATCGCTATGGTGGAATATACATGATGTCTGTCTCCGGTGCAAAAGGAAACATCGCGCAGATAAGCCAGATGACAGGTATGCGCGGATTGATGACCGATCCCACAGGGAGGATTATCGACTTCCCTATCAAATATAGCTTCCGTGAAGGTTTGCCGGTTCTAGAGTACTTCATATCCACACACGGTGCTCGTAAGGGACTAGCAGATACAGCCCTACGTACATCAGATAGTGGATACCTTACCAGAAGGTTGGTTGATGTTGCCCAAGATATGCTTATTCGAGAGGTCGATTGTGGCACGACTTACAGCATTTGTCTGGCAAAGGCAACTGACAATACTAGTTTGATCCCTCTAGAAGAAAGAATCATCGGGCGGATATCCGCTAAAAGTATTGTGGATCCCAATACCAATGAGGTGATCATAGAACAAAATGAAGAGATTGTAGAGGAAAAAGCCAAGGCAATTGTAGCCGCTGGAATTACCGACGTATACGTAAGATCACCCCTAACTTGTCAATCCAGACATGGCCTGTGTCAATGTTGCTACGGACGAGATTTGGCTCGAGGCAAGCTGGCAAATCATGGCACCGCGGTTGGAGTCATGGCAGCCCAGAGCATCGGAGAACCTGGAACTCAGTTGACTCTTCGCACGTTCCATACCGGAGGAGTAGTTGGAATAGACATCACCAGCGGTTTACCACGAGTGGAGGAGCTATTTGAAGCTCGGTCCCCCAAAGGACATGGAGTAATATCCGAAATCGATGGTGTTTTAGATCTAATCGATATCGATGAGGGGCGTCGCATAAGAATCACAAGCTCTGAGATCTATCGTGACATGTACACTCTACCGGAGAACTCCCACCCGCTAGTAATCAATGGCGAATGGGTGGATGTTGGAGCACCATTAGCACAACAACCGGTAGCTAAAGATGACGAAGAATCACCCACCACTCCAGCATTACCAGTCCTTGCAAGAGTCGCCGGAAGGATTTCCATTGAAGGTGAACGGATATTTATCAGTTACGAAGAGAAGGAAGAGCGTGAGTACTTTGTTCCCACAACAACAAGTCTACTAGTAGAACCAGGAACCAAAGTCAGAGCTGGGCAACAGCTCACGCAAGGTCATGTTAATCCACAGGATATTCTACGCATTAGTGGAAAAGAGGCAGTGCAAAGATATCTTGTAGATGAAGTTCAGAAGGTATATAGGATGCAGGGAGTGGTTATCAACGATAAACACATAGAGGTAATCGTTCGTCAGATGTTAAGAAAGGTATGCATTGATTCCCCTGGCGATACCGAGCTACTACCAGGGAAACTGATAGATGCCTTCGATTATGAAGACATCAATGCAAATATCTTGGCCGAAGGTGGAGAACCTGCCACAGCACAACCAGTGCTTCTTGGTATAACTAAGGCATCCTTGAATTCAGACAGCTTCTTGGCAGCAGCATCGTTCCAAGAGACCACCCGCGTACTTGCGGATGCTGCTCTACATGGAAAGGCAGATCACCTCTCCGGATTAAAGGAGAATGTCATTATTGGAAGGTTAATTCCTTCCAGATGCCTTACCGATGAAGAGGCCCCTCCAGAGCCAGTAATACCACGGCTTGCACCTACTATATTGGCAAAAGGTGAGGCAATTACTGGCTAATATCACATTCCCATGAACATATAAAAAAGCCCCATTCAATATTGAGTGGGGCTTTTACTTTTGTCCTTACCCCTATTCCCTACTGTTTAGCAATATGGTGACAGGTCCATCATTGTGTATTTCCACAACAAGATGCTGCTGAAAAACCCCCCTTTCAACCACAAGTCCTGTATCATGAAACCGTTCTATAAAACGTTCAAATAGGGGTTCGGCCTCTTGAGGTGGAGCCGCCTCATTAAAACTAGGGCGATTACCTTTTCTTGTCTGAGCCATCAGGGTAAACTGGCTAACAATAAGGACCTCTCCCCGTATATCTCGCAGCGAAAGATGGAATCGTTGGTTTTCATCAGGGAAAATACGCATATTGATGATCTTGTGTATTAAATACTCAATATCACGTTCGGTATCTCCATTCGCCACCCCCAACAGCACTACAATACCACGAGAAATACTACCCACCACATCATCACCCATAGTAACGCGTGCTTGGCTAACTCTCTGAAGCAGCGCTTTCATAATTACTCCATCGTACTGTTTTCTCTAGGAGTACCTTTAGTGAGCTTCAAGCCCTGCTTCTTATCCGCATCTACAACTATAAGATCACCCTCTTCAAACTCCGCTTTAAGGATGGCTTTTGAAAGGGGATTTTCTATGTTTCGCTGGATGGCCCGACGAAGTGGACGAGCCCCAAACACAGGATCAAATCCCTCTTTGCACAGCCAGTCCTTTGCAGCTTCGGTGAGCTCCAATTTCATATTGCGTTCTTCCAGCCTAACAAGTAGGTCTCTAATCATACGATCGATAATCATTCTAATATGGTCACCAGTCAACGGTCGGAATATGACTATTTCATCCAGTCTGTTAAGGAACTCTGGACGAAATGTTTGCTTCAATGCACGATCGACCACGCTTTTGAGTTCCCTGTCATCCGAATCACCCTTCTGAAATCCCATGGACTGCCGCTGCAATTCCTGAGTACCCAAATTACTAGTCATTATTACAACCGCATTTCTAAAATCCACAGTACGCCCATGCCCATCAGTCAACCGACCATCTTCAAGAACCTGGAGTAATATATTAAAAACATCGGGATGCGCCTTCTCCACTTCATCGAGAAGGATCACGCTATAAGGTCGACGACGTACTGCTTCGGTTAGCTGACCTCCTTCATCATATCCAACATATCCAGGAGGTGCCCCAACCAAACGAGATGTTGTGTGCTTCTCCATATACTCAGACATATCAAGTCTAATCATTGCACTCTCGTCATCAAACAGGAATTCAGCAAGTGACCTAGCTAGCTCAGTTTTGCCTACACCAGTAGGGCCCAGGAAGATGAAGCTGCCTATAGGACGTTTGGGATCCTTCAATCCAGCCCTACCCCTACGGATAGCTTCACAAACAACAGCAACACCCTCCTCTTGATCAACCAGCCGCTCATGGATACTCTCTTCCATTTTAACTAGACGCTCAGACTCGCCCTCCAACATCCTGGCTACCGGGATCCCCGTCCATTTGCAAACAATCCCCGCAATGTCCTCTTCAGTAACAACTTCATCGACTGTCTTATTCTGAAGCCACTCTTCCTTCTGTTTGTTGTATTCCTCTTCTAATGCAATACGCTCCGATCTCAGCTTAGGGACATCATCTAGATCACCACGCTGAGTAGCAGCTTCTTCCTCATTGAGGGCATGTTTGACCTTTCGTTCCAAGTCTTTGACATCAAGTGGTGCAGTCTCAGCATCTATGCGTAGTTTACTAGCAGCCTCATCAATCAAGTCAATAGCTTTGTCTGGCAGAAAGCGATCAGATATATACCTCTGACTCAATTTAGCAGCCGCAACAATCGCAGAATCATCAACCTTTATCTTATGATGAGACTCATATCTGGGACGTAATCCGTACAACATCTCAATAGTACATTCAACAGAGGGTTCCTCTATCTGAACTGGCTGCATACGGCGTTGTAACGCCTTATCCTTTTCAATGTGTTTGCGATACTCATCTATCGTCGTGGCACCTATGCATTGTAGCTCCCCACGAGACAGTGCGGGCTTTAATATATTGCTAGCATCAATTGCCCCCTCAGCACCACCAGCCCCCACCACTGTATGGAATTCATCTATAAAAAGTACAACTTCACCCTCTGCTTCTCGTACTTCATCGACGACAGCCTTCAGACGGTCCTCAAATTCGCCCCGGAACTTACTCCCCGCAACCAGTGCAGCCATATCCAGAGCCATAACCTTCCGACCTCTGAGAGAACTAGGGACATCGTCAGCCGCGATTTTTTGGGCGAGGCCTTCCGCGATGGCTGTTTTACCAACACCAGCCTCACCAATTATGACCGGATTGTTCTTGGTACGCCGAGAGAGGATCTGCATTACACGCTTGACCTCCTCCTCCCTACCAATAACAGGATCGAGTCTACCCACCTGGGCCAACTCAGTAAGATTCCTGCTGTACTTCTCCAAAGATCGATATTTGCTTTCTGCCCTACGGTCAGTTACGCGATGCCCACCCCGAATAGCCTGGAGCGCACGATATACCTTTTCTTGGTCTACACCATGATTGTGTAGAACCCTTGCAGCTTCTCCCCGCTGCTCATTAGCAATGGCAATCAATAAATGTTCCACCCCAATGAATTCGTCTTTCAGCCTATCTGCCTCCGAAGAGGCATATTCAAAGAGACGAGCGATGCGAGGAGTGACATAGATTTGCGCCCCCTCATAGGCTACTGTGGGAGCTTTGTCCAAGACAGATACCACATCTTGACGAACTTGATTAGGATCCACATTTAATTCTTCCAGTATCTTGCTGGCTAATCCACTTTCCTGCTCCAATAAAGCCATTAATATATGTTCAACATCCCATTGACTATGATGATGTCTGCGTACTATTTCTTGCGACGCTGTAAGAGCTTCCTGTGCTTGTTCTGTAAACCTCTCTTGCCTCATTACATCACCTTCTTCCAACACTAATATCTAAAAACGTAAAACATATGTACTTTAATCACCCAATAAACATAGTATGTAGTTAGCTACCGTTAATTATGCCAAGCGCAGCATAACAGTGCAAGGTCATAGTAAAGGTTTCCAACATCCTACCTAAAAACCATTTGATCAGCACTTTTACAGGCGTATAATTATCCTCAGACATATGGCATTACTCCTTATACAGAGGTCATGTGCAATTAGTCGAGAATATCCCTATCAGGAACACATGCTTCATTACTCACAGTGTGCAACCACGCGATCAACAGATACTAGATGTCTTCAGGCGACTTAATCATGAATACAAACAACATCTGCACAATCTCCTTTGATATCGAGGGCACACTGGTGACACCATCCTTCAGCCAAAGGGTTTGGCACGAAGCAATTCCAAACCTATTCGCAAGCACTAGAGGGATATCACTGGACGCAGCTAAGAAATATGTCTTCGAAGCCTATGACCAGATAGGTGATCACAATCCGAAATGGTACGATATCACCTATTGGTTTCAACGTTTCTCTCTAAACGACCACAATGATTTACTCATCAGCTGTAAGCAGGATATCCAATGTTATCCCGAAGTAGAGAGAGTTCTATTATCCCTTAGCAAGAAATATGATCTTATCGCGATCTCTAACTCCACTAGAGAGTTCTTGAACCTCTTTATAGAGTATATCGGATACAATTTCAAAGAGACGTTCTCCACTCTCTCCGAATTTGGCGGATTAAAAACCGCCAATCGTTATAGACAGATATGCCAACATATGCATATCTCTCCACAATCACTACTTCACGTTGGCGATAGCAGACAATTTGACTACGATGAGCCAATGCATGCTGGTATCAAAGCATATTATCTAGATAGACAGGGGCAACAATCCTGTCCCGGCACAATTACAGATCTTGATCAATTATGCAATATTTTATTGTAATCTTATACCCAAGTGACCAGCTATATTCCACATCACCTGTAATAGAACTCCGCGATTTGAGGTTGACGCTCTAGGTAGAGAGAGTTTACAATTAGTTTTTAGGTAGGATTGAGGAGGGAATGGGATGATCGAGATGGCTATTGATAGCATTCGAGCAAGCTTAGTTAATCATCAACGAGTGGTAATACTCAAGGAAAATGTAAACCAGCGATGTTTACCCATTTGGGTTGGCCCTGTTGAGGCAGATGCTATTGCAGTTAAGCTACATCAAGTATCCGTGCCACGTCCCCTAACCCATGACCTACTGAGTTCAGTAGTAACAGCCCTGGGAGCCGATTTACATTTTATAGTTATCAATGACCTCCGTGAAGATACGTTTTATGCAAAGCTTGCTTTAGGACAGGATGGTAAAGAGATAGAAGTGGACGCCCGTCCCAGCGATGCTATGGCCTTAGCCGTACGAGCTCATGTTCCCATCTATGTGGAGGAATCAGTCCTGAACAAGGCAGGATTCACAGTGGATAAGGAAAGTGGAAAGCCTCTACCTTCTGACTCCTATACAGGCAAAGGAGAACCTCCTAGTGATGAAGAGTTAAAAAGGCTTGAGGCGTTCACGGATTTCATCGATAGTCTAGACTTGAAGGACTTCGGACCAGAGCAGAAGTAGTATCCTAGGACAACACTTAAAATCTGATTATTCAGGGAGGAATGTGTCAGGGCATTCAAAGTGGAGCACCATCAAACGACAAAAGGGTGTCGCAGATGCTAAGCGCGGGCAATTATTCACAAAGCTCAGCAGAGAGATCGCCCTAGCTGTACGGCAAGGGGGTGGCAGCAGCCCCGATATGAATCCACGTCTTCGGCTGGCAATACAAAAAGCCAGAGACCAGAATATGCCCATGGATAACATTGAGAAGGCCATTAAACGTGCCAGCGGAGAAGGTGAAGGAATCACACTGACAGAGTCTACCTTCGAAGGATATGGCCCTGGAGGAGTAGCCTTCTTGATAGAAACTCTCAGCGATAACCGGAACCGAACACTCCAAGAGATTAGAAGCGTTCTTACTCGAGGGGGAGGAAGTCTGGGAGACACGGGTTCCGTGGGTTGGCAATTCGATGCGAAGGGTCTCGTCGTTGTGGAGATCGGGGAAGCTGATGGAGATGACATCGCTCTCTCGGCAATAGATGCTGGTGCTGAAGATGTCAAAGTAGAGGGAAGCTATGTAGAGGTCTATACCTCCATAGACAATCTAGGAAAGATACGTACTTTCCTAGAAGATAAGGGACTATTGGTTGTTTCCGCCGAACCTTCGATGATCCCAAATACAACCATAACATTGGATGAATCTGCCGCATTACAAATCATGAAGCTTATAGATCGTCTAGAGGAATTGGACGATGTTCAGCGTGTTTCTTCCAATGCTGATTTCCCCTCCTCTGCTCTGGATCAATACCAATTATCAGCAGGGTAGTCGGATCTAATGCTACCACGCCATTGGTACAACATAGCATTCTGCGGGGCCATATCATATGCGTATCCTTGGTATTGATCCCGGGACAGTCCGAATGGGTTACGGTTGCTTAGAAGGAGAAGAGGATCCCTTTGTCGCAGTGGATTTTGGGATTCTCTCTTGTTCATCGAATGTCCCCATATCAAAACGTTTGTACTATCTCTATCGGGAACTGGTACAATTGATAGCGAATTACAACCCCTCTGAGGTTGCGATAGAAGAGCCTTTTGTAGCAAAAAATGTCCATTCGGCTCTTGTTCTAGGGCAGGCTCAAGCAACGGCCCTGCTTGCAGCCGAAGAGAAAGGGATCCCTGTCTTTACGTATGCACCGACAGAGATCAAACAAGCAGTGGCAGACCACGGTAGAAGTACAAAAAAACAGATACAAGAGATGATTAAGCTTCAGCTTGGCTTGGAAATCTGTCCCAGCCCAGATGATGCTGCCGATGCCCTGGCAGTTGCTTTATGTCATGTGCGGCATAGAGATTTTGACGCCTTGCTAAGAAGGGCATACTATTAACGATTGTGGTAGATTCGACAGAAGCACAAGTTCAAAGCAAATCCCTGTTCGGTAGATGGTGGCTGACCCTTCTTGCAGTGGGATTAGTTGTGGGTTTGGGTGTCATCTTCATCTTGGCCAGACAAGAACTCACCAATATTGAGAACATGGGCTACTTGGGTGCTTTCATCATCAGTTTGCTCGCTGGCGCAACGATTATTATACCCATCCCAGGATCACCCGCAGTTTTCGCCCTCGGAGCCATTTTAAATCCCTTTATTTTAGGTCCATGTGCCGGTTTAGGTGAAGCCATTGGAGAATTCACCGGATACCTTGCTGGGCGTGGAGGAAATGCAGCCATAAAGTCTAGGTTCGAGAAACTTTATGCAAACGCTGAAGACATGGTAAGAAGGAGGGGATCCCTTATTATCTTTGCTGCATCCTGTACGTTGAATCCTGTTTTCGATATGTTCGGAGTTGCCGCTGGAGCTCTTCGCCTCCCAGTCCATAAGTTCTTCTTCGCCTGCTGGGCAGGAAAGACAGTCAAAAACACCACCCTTGCACTCCTTGGCTGGTGGGGACTGGGATTCGTACTTCGGTGGTTTGGAGTAGCGGTCTAGGTTAATGACCTTCTCTCATCTTCTCTGGGTATTCCTAATATCTGCTGTACCAATAGTTGAGCTCCGAGGTGCAATTCCCACAGCTATCTGTGTTTATGACATTCCTTGGTATATTGCACTACTGGTATGCTTTGTAGGCAATCTTGTCCCAGTACCCTTTATTATCTTGCTGCTCGATCCTGTGACAAATGTCATTGGTAAAGTACCAATCTTGAAGACGATTATGGACCGGGTATTCGAACGAACTCGAAAACGTGGTGAAATAGTAGAGAGATGGGAGAGACTGGGACTTGTGCTGCTTGTAGCCATCCCCCTGCCCGGGACCGGAGCTTGGACAGGTTCGCTAGCTGCCTTTCTCCTCGGTCTGGGTCTTAAGAAGGCATTTCCTCCCATCATGTTGGGGGTTCTGATTGCAGGGATCATTGTCACCATACTTAGCCTGGCTGGACTCGAGGTATGGTGGCTGTTTTTCGATCCGGAATGAACTAAAAAAACCTTTGCACACTAGCTAATTGTATGCTATTTTATGAGGTAACTTGAGTCCCTGTAGCTCAGTCGGACAGAGCAACTGCCTTCTAAGCAGTGGGTCGCGCGTTCGAGTCGCGCCAGGGACGCCACAAATACAACAATTGCACCTGCTCACACAAAGCGGTAAAGCACAAGACAAGTGAGAGCAAATAAGCCCCACTTCTTGTGGTCAAGTGGACCTCCAGGAAGTGGGATTTTTCTTTTTTTAGGTATTGTTTGCACTCCTACATATGTTCCCCAACCCGAGGCAGTGAGGAACCATATGACTATTAACGTGAGTAGAGTAGAATTCATTACATCCTCTCAATAAAAAAGGCATGGGAAGCTATAGGTTTTTCTATAGTAACTGTGACTGATGTTCATCTATATATGCCAACAATCTCACCTATGGAACAGGCGTTTGAAATACCAGACCAGTTCAGTGCGCCCACTGTATTTGGAATACTCCCTGAGCGGCATAGGTTACCATCCTTCACCGGCCAATCTCCCGATGAACATGTGGAGATATGCAAGCAGCTTGCGTCTATTTATAAAGTAGGACCTTCAATAGGTGTTTGGAGCAGACACGGTCTGTGAAATCCGAAAATGAAACAAAAGACGGAATGTCGGTACTTGTTACTGGGTTGTCTGATAGTCAAACGTCCTTGGCGAGAAAGTGGCCTTTTCGCTCACAGGGGAAGGTATTGCCACTTGACAAGAGAGGCCTTATAAGGGTTATATGCCCCACAGTGTATAAAATAATAAACTATAGCATCATGAAGGTGGTGGAGGAACACAGAATGAGCGACGACGAGCGTAATATTCACGATTTTGATATTGCATTAATTCACGAATATTTTTCCAGTATGGATCGTCAAGGCCCAGGAAGCCAGGAAGCAACAATAAAAGCATTAAGCTTTGTTGATAATATACACGAAAAATCAAACATTGTTGATCTTGGTTGTGGTACTGGTGGTCAAACTATGGTTTTGGCTCAAAACACTCCAGGGAACATTACAGCCATTGATCTATCCCCTGGTTTTATCGACAAGCTAAATGAAAATGCACAAAAATTGAATCTTCAAAGCAGAGTTAAAGGCGTTGTTGGTTCAATGGATAAACTTGATTTTCAGTTAAACGAATTAGACCTTATTTGGTGTGAAGGAGCAATATACAATATTGGTTTTGAAAAAGGCATGAATTATTGGCATAAGTTCTTGAAAAAAGGTGGCTATGTTGCTGTTACTGAAGCATCGTGGTTTACAGAAGAACGGCCGAAAGAGATTTTTGATTTTTGGAATGAAGCATATCCTGAAATAGACACCATTCCAAATAAGATCACTCAAATGCAAAAAGCAGGCTATGTTGTTATGGCATCATTCATATTGCCTGAAATTTGCTGGATTGACAACTTTTTTGTTCCAGAAATAACAGCACAAAGAATATTTTTGGATAAATACAAAGGCAATAAATCTGCCGAAGAATTCGTGAACTACGAAAAGCGTGGAGCTGAACTTTACAATAAGTATAAAGAGTATTATGGGTATGTATTTTATATTGGAAAGAGAATATAGAAGCCCTGCCAGCATCCGTGCTGACGGCTAATATAGCGGAATTAACGGCATATTTTGGTAAACTTTTTGTCGCTTGACTGTTATCATATGATAACATATAATGTAAGTCATGAAGGAAAGGAGCATGCCACAGAAGGCTCAAATAACTCTTTTTCTTGCAGATTTCAAAGAATTGGCCACCTGCAATTTCTATTTTGTG
>JAXHVC010000090.1:0-7056 GCA_034189315.1 Chloroflexota bacterium
CTTCGTAGCTGAGGCGTCGCTTTATCTTCACCCAGAACCCGTCGCTCAGTTCCATCCGCTCCAAATCGGCTTGGCTATCTCGCTGAAAACACCTGCTCACCTTACCTCCTTGCGCTACTTGATTAAGTCACACACGCTACCCCATCCATCACCTTTGCACTGAACTCCTTGCCTGATACAGGATCGTACACCGATCGCATCTTGACCTTGACAACAGTACTGGAATCACTCTCTTCCAGCGCACCGAAGTCATCGTAATTGCCACAAAAATCGAAGGTCGCCTTTTTCTTCGTGGTCTCCCAGAACTCACTTCCCTCTACTTCGAGCCTGACGAAGCGCAACGGTCTGGTCGGGTCCTCATGCTTCGCACGCTCTGCCTTGGCAGTCGTGTTCATCCCGAAGGTCATCTCCAGCTCCATAGACCGAGGCCCCTCGCTGTGGGAAGTAAAACCCAGCTCTCCATCACAATAGTCATCAGCACTTATGCCACTGTTGATCTTGAGACTGAGGTCTAGGAGGGTTTTCAACACTTGCGTTGAGCCAAGACTAGCCCATGTATCATTAATGTAGAGCTTGAATTTCTTAGAGGCAGCGTCCTCCACGGCGGGTAAGGCCAGCCCACTAACGAAGCTGCTATCGACCTGATCTTTGGCGAACATCTCTGCCTTGAGCTTTGCTACATCGTTTGCCTTCGCACTGATCTCTAAGCTCTTCCCAATAACATAGGAGGTTTGCCTCACCTCTTGATCATCGCCGGAGCGCAGGGTGAAGCTGTCTTGATTGTTTGTAGATGTCAGGCTGGGATCAAAATCCCAGGTATAAGCAGGCCCAGCGCACCGCATCTCTGAAATGTCAACAGTGCCAGATAGCTGGACACTCACCTTCAATCTGAGCCAATAATGCGTCTCAGTGTCGACTGTGTCCACTGCCCAATCGCTAGGTACAGCTGAAGTAGGTATGGTGATATTGCCATTCTGCGAAAACGTCTTGCCGTCCGATCCCGTGGTATCCTCAATGGTCACTGGCCCCCAGGTGCCTCCACCCCTGGAATACTCAGCGCTTAGCACGGAGGCGATGTCATTCACGTTCGCACCCATTTCGACCCTGACGGTGCCATACTTGACACCAAGTCCAACATACACATAGTGAGTTGTCGCCATGGCATCCAGCGGCATGTGAGTACCAGCATTGTTGTCCGTGACCTCGGTGGTGTAATCGCTAAAGTCAACACCATCCCAATACAAAACAGCGTCAGGGTTTCCCTCCACAGGGTTAACTCGCTTAACAGTCATCAGGAGGAAGTACAGGATTTGCTCAAAGGTCATATTTCCGTCATAGCTGACCTCGGTATACTTGTTTGTGATCACCGAGCGAGTGTTCTCAGACAACAGCCCGGTGTGATCCTGGGCCCAATGAACATCGCATTTCGGCGTTGCAGTCACTTTCCCCGTCAATAGGTTGGTAGGTATCACAGGGGTTCCATGAGTAACCTCTTTCCCTATCTGGTGCTGCATGAACGCTTTATTTCCCATTTACTTACCTCCTCGTCTAGGCATCGAACTCTACAGACTCTTGTTCCGTGACCAGAATATCGAAGCTCCAGCCCAGGTAGGGACTTCCAGCGAAGTCCAAAGCTCCATATTCGTAATGAGTGATCGCTGAGTTCTCGCAAGAGCCATTGAGCTTCACGTTCTGGTCGAACTTGTCCAGTACCTTAGCCAGGTAGGGCCTGGCCTCTTTCTCGGCAGAAGGCAGATTCGCCCTTGATACCCTGAACTGCATCTTGATCTTGTGCTTGGTAATGCGCTGGCTCGGTGCTCGATCAACATCGCCCGCCGAAGGAAAGCATATGACGTTCGGAAGCTCCGCTATACTCTCTGGGGTGAGATTGTGCGACTTCTTGATGCCCTGGATACTCCCGGCTACGGTGGCAACCTGCGTCAGTATGTTTTCAAGACTCATCTCCCGAACCTTTCCTCGATGGCCTTCGCCGCTTCCTGGAAATACTCTTCCACATCCCGCTCCGAACTCTTCCATCCAAGCTCAAACATGCGGTGGGCAGGAGTCCCATGCTTCGCTATCTTTCTCTGGACAGCATAGGGATTGACATGATGCCTCCTGGCCCAGCCTTCGAGGTTCCGTACGCTCGTCCAGTGAGGTTTACTGCCAAATTCAACTGGTTTGGCATATTTCGAATGTGTCCCTACCTTCCCCCACAACGGAATTGGCCCACTCGCTACTTCGTGTGTGATATCTCTCCGAAGATTGCCCATGTCAACAGGCGTGCCCAGCTTCACCTCACCCTCAATCAACTCCGTTGCCCCCTCGAAGGCATGGCGCAGCGGAGGGCCGACGAGCTCGTCGGCATCCAGCTTCTTCAACAGTTCTTTGTCTCCGAACAGCTCCATCTCGATCATCCGACTAGCACTCCTGGGTTCCTGCGATAGCCCACAAGCTGTAATTTCACATCTGGATCAAGCTGGCGATACACAACCATCTGTCCCAACTCAGGATTGGAGACTTCACTGGCAAAGGCAGTATCCTTTCTCTTAAACCATCGGCCGACGAGCATGATACACGCCTGCTTGATTGGATCCGGCACGCTGTCCCCATACCCCCACAGTCCTGATATCTCCACACTCTGTTTGAACTTCGGGAACTTCGCCAGCTTCGTGTTTGTGGGCCGCAGCTCTATCCACAGCTTGGGCGTCTTGTTTGCTGGCTGCAGGAGATAGTCAGCAGAGCCCAGCTCAGTCCCAAATGTGCCATCTCCATTTGTGTCCACCTTCAGGCTCGTAATGCTCCGCAGGTCATCGATCCGTAGCCTGGTCTTGCCCCAGGCATCGAAGTAGCGCGTCTCCTCCGTATTATCGACCACAAACGTTCGGCGACAGAACTTGTCTATCACCGCGCTGGCTGCCTTAATCATGGTCGTCAGGATCACATCGTAATCAGTGCCATCGATACCGGGGCCTATCATCAGCTTCGCCTCGGCGAGGCTTGCGTAGCCCTCGAATCCGCCAACTGCCAGTGTGCCTGTTCCGCTACCTGCCATTTACGAGATGACCTCCGTGTCTGGATTGGCGAAGTTATAGCCAGCTTTCGCTCGGAAGATGTATACTTCGCCAGCATCAAGGTAGAACTTGATCTGCCCGTTCTGATCAGTCATCCCGCTGGCTATGACATGACTGCCCACCAAGTCGGTTGTCACCCATATCTGAGCATCGGGAATCGGCGTGCCTGTTCCCTCCTCGGTAAGTGTATAGGTCCACTCGATGGCACCAGGCCCCCACAGTCCACCTGCTACCGTGACGTCCAGCAGATCTCCAGCGTAGAAGCTCGGATTGACTGGCTCAGCGCCGGTGTACTCCACAAATGGCAGATAGTCATAAGACTCGAGATCAGTGGCATCGTAAAAATAGGCATAGTATCCCTTGCCGATCTCCGCCTGAGCCGGAACTGCATCAACTACCTTTGTGACACTCTTGTCGGTCCGGGCCACTCGCAGAATTGTAATGGCAATGTCTGATAGCGTCAGTCCCTCGGCCGGTCCTGACGCGTAAGCGAAGAACGGATACATGCGCATTATCATGTTTAATCTCTCTTGTGATCCAAATACAGATCATAGGTAGTCGGGGTGTCAGCCACGGCCGACTTTACCATTGGGAGGATGTAATAGTAGGGACGAGATACTTTGTAGCTCCAGACTTCTCCCGCATCTATTTGGATCTCAATATTTCCAGCTCCATCAAGATCCATCTCGGGCATGAAGGTCTCCATGCGGCCATCGTCTCCGCTCATAGCTGCTGACTGCACTACGCAGCCTTCTATGTAGAGCTTCAGAGCATTTGATCCTCTATTGCGCACCATGAGCCAGGTCTCATCCCAGTCGGCCACAGGGACGTACTCTATGAAGTCCCAGTCGTTGGTAGTAGGGTGGACCCAGCCTAGCTGCCAGGCAACATGTTGCTTCTGCGGGATCCTCTTGAGGATCCCGACATTGGAGCGATTGACTCCATTCCAATCCACAAAGCCAATACGCCCATCAAGTGTTGCAAAGACATGCGTGACCTCACCAAGTCCAGTGACATTCGCAGTATAAACAGACGCTGAATGATCTTGTGTCTTGGCAGCCCTATCGCCAATACTCCATATCGGAGCTCCGATCATGTGGATGGCCATGATTCCGCCGCCTGACTCTGTTCCAACGACTGTTACCCAGCCAATGTTTTCTGTCCGTCCCATACGGAAGGCTCCATGAGGTGAAACAAGAGGTGGGCCTCTGCGATCTCTTGGTCTTGCCCAGGTCCATTCTCCGTCGCTATCCCTGATCTCCCAGACAGCCCCCCAGAACTCGTTCTGACAGATAAGATAGTCGCCGCCGTAATCTGGTGTATGCAAGGAGGCATGAGCACCCTTGATAGGACACACCTTGGAGGCATGTCCGAAATCATCCTTGTTCCACGTCACTGACTCATCTGCAATGCGTAGCTTTACATAGTGATACCCAGAGGGGCCATTGTAGTCAGTGATGATGAGAGACGGATAATCAGGGTCTACGCTCAAGCAGGCTTCATGTAGCCACTGAGGATCCCACTGCCCGTTAGCGGCGCTGACAGTGATGGTTTTCTTGACCGCTTTGGTGGCACGATCGAAGACGATGATTCTCTGATATCTGTCACAGCAGTATATATCACCGACATCTCCGAAGTTGGGCACGTCCTCCATGATTACCCGAGCCGTGTGCGGGTTGTTGATGACGCCTTCAGTCTCATCCCATCCAGGGACCTGTGCTTCCCACTCAATACGCTGGTCTTGTAGATTGTAGAGGATGGCAGCGTGTCGAGTGTGCGGGTCCGCCATGATGAGCTTTTCTTTCCCGTCAACAGGATCGACGATATGCTCCGCATAGTGCGGCGAGTATCCTTCTTGGGCAAACCATAATTCATTATCGAAGGAATAGGGTCCCTCTATGAACGTGGTCCCAGATCCTCCGAAACCTGTCAGTCCCATAATTGCCTAACCCTTCACCTAGGGTAATATCACCCAAATCATACAAGTCGTGCATTGACATTATGTATAGGCTTAAGTACCATAATTTACATGTCTGCCAGAAGCATCCTTTTGGTTCCTGCTTCTTTCTTCCTTGGACTGCTAGCTGCAGGTACCTATTATTTCTCGTTGCTCATGGTCATCCATGACTGGGATGGATCTTTCTCATCATGGATAACTTTCATTTGCATTGCTACCGTGTTGGGGTTTGTTCTCCCCCTCGTTGTTATTTCCTACGGACAGCCAGCAAGGAAATACTCCGTCACCTTTGCTATCCCCTTTTGGATATTTGGCCCAGTTCTTACCGTTGTCACTATCGTCTTCTTGCTGCTCCTATCGATAATAATGGCCTTCTTCGAAACAGATCATTACCACCCGTAAGACATTTATTATTCGATTCAGGCAGTCTCAGTGTCTGCTAATGCAGCAAGCGATTGGCCAATACGCTCAGAGGCACCGGCGAGATGGTCATAGGCATTCTTCAAAATACAGTCTTTAGTTCCTGGGGCAGGGTGTTGAGGAACATCTTGGGCTTTTTCGCCCCTAACACTCTTCAGGGGAATACCGTTTTCCACATACCTCATACTCATGATGGTATTCATCTGTGCAGCTACGCTCTTCTGTAATGCTTTCAGTTCATCACTTACAGTTGTCATGCTTCTTTTCCTCCCTTTCAATATCTCTACGTTTCAGAAATCGTGAGACCGTATTACCCATCAAAGATAGCGCTACAGGTACGCTTGATAACTACGTCATAGGATATGTCATCATTGCCGGTAAAATTGGTCAGCCTGAAATACAGGTAAGGCGTATAGGCCCCATCGGAATGCCCTGTATACCAATGGACAGTGTCGTGGAAAATGTTGAACGATGTCGGGTTAGAGAACTCCTCACACCCAACGGCGCCCACGACCTTATTATTAGAGTTGTACAACATCGCCTTCTTACGCCAACTACCAGAGGAGTTCTGCCCCAGGCTTGTTTCGATCCAATAGGTAGCCATCACATCCTTTGGCTGGGATAATGTCAGTAGCAGAGACTCATTGTCATCCAGGTACCCATTCCCATCATAAATTGTCTGCTGCTCATAGGCTTTGTAATCGGCACCACCGATACCTATTGGGAATAAGGCCACATAGTCAACATCAAGCTTTACACCAAGGCCATTGTTGAAACTACTTATTTCCACCTGCACCTCTGTGTCTTCACGCTCAATCTTGACATGTGACATACCAAAGAAGTACCACTCATTCTCGTTCTTGAAGTCACTCGGACAGATGAGCTTGCTCCGAAGCACAGTCGTACTTGAATTTCTCTTGCAGGTGACTTTCAAGGTAGCCAAGACATTGCCGCTATCATGGTCATCAACTTTCAGCCGATAGTAGATGTTGTAGGATCCTGGCATAAGCCGCTCATAAGGGCCGAATAGTTTATCACCAGCGTTCTGCAGCCGAAGACATTCAGCAAGGCGAGCTGTATTGTCCGCGGTTGGTGTTCCCTGGTAGCATAGTGACAGCGCTTCTCTAAACATTCTCACATCCTCCTTCTTGTTGTTGTTGCTCTCAGATTAGGATGGAGGCTCAAAGAACCCCAAACCAGGTATACAAGCCGTTGTAGGATAACCTACCCCGTATTTGTAAAACGCATAGGTGCGTAGTGCCTGATAGTAACTCATCGTGGCCTCCATATTTGAAGGCAGTATTCCTGTATCTTCAGGTGGCATATTAAAGGGATCCATTAACATCACATCCTCCACATATGGAATACCACCACCACCCTTTGTAAGTGAATATGGATATTCTTCTCCCTTGCACCAGACAATCATGCAACTACCTGTATAGTTCGGACGGAACATTTTGTGATGATTCAACCGTGTCCCTCCAGGTGAAACGGATTGGCAGGGACAGCTGGACATTTGGCCGGCCGGTGGTGTTCAGTGGCTCGCGACCTCGGATTTGGTCGGTTTTGATGTGGCCTGGCCCCGCTACCTGGCCAAACCAGCGG
>JAXHVC010000091.1:0-41054 GCA_034189315.1 Chloroflexota bacterium
TCTACTACCTTTGCTACTGCCAACACCTCGTTTAATGTCGTATGCTTCGACACCATGTAGGTATAATCTGTAATATCTAAATACCTATCGGGTTCTCTTACCTTAATCTTACTAATCTCATCTACATTACGAATGGATAGTCTTACTGTAACTCCGGTTACATCTACCTTACTTAACCCCGCTCCATTAGTATATAATGTAGTCTTCATCTTACCTACAGCATAATCCAATATCTCATTTATATCGGGGTGTAAAGTAGGTTCGCCCCCTAAGAGATTAACCTGCTTGGCTCCCTTATTTCCAGCCCTATCCAACTCCTGCTTAAACCTTTCCACACTCATATCTATCCTTTCCGCCATCGCATACCTAGCGAAACAATCAGGACAGGAATGATTGCAGCGGTCTGTTACAAATATCTGTACAGTGGGGCGATATTTTACGGGAACTTCTTCCCATTTATCCCAAGGGAAATACATTATTCCTACCTCCAAACTTCCTTAAAATATGTCACCCCTTTCTTTACTTCATATATTTCCAACTCTACTACCAGGGTATCATCGTTAAATCTAGCAGTCCTCACATTTCCATTGCCGCATGACACTACCATACCTCCTGCACCCTTTGCCTTACACCATACCTCATTCTTCCCGGCCTCCCTAAAGTAGGTATCCTCTGGCAGATCTCGATACCTAACAACATCATACCCAAATGGTATCCACTTCATATTACACTTCCTCTTCCTTACCATCCTTCAGTCCTAAACAATATCCAATTGTGGCACCAGACAGAAACGCCCCCGCTATTACCTCCTCTTCTGATACCCCAAGCTCCTTTGCACAATCCATGGTAACAGTAGTTTGCATCTGGGCTACTTCTGCCCACATATTATTCAACCTCTCCATCTCTTCTGGGTTTGCTAGATTCTCCATCACTATTTCTGTTGCTTCTTCCCACGTAACTTTATCTCTCATATTACTTCCCCTCCTTATCTAATTTCCCTACTACTAGGCCGGTATCAATTACTTTAACACTATCTTTGCGAATACACCAAGTACTTTGTGTCGTTAGGTTATAACAAGTAACAACCCTGTCATCTGTCTCCCCCTTTATATAAAAATCTTGATCATGATAAATCAACCCCCCTTTTACTACATCCTTTAACATCTTGACATTAAACTCCATCTTCATCTTTTATTGCCCCCTTCCCTATTTTATATCCAAGATACATTATCCCTAATAACGCACCTTCTTCTTTGCCGTCGCAGTCTTTCGCATACTCCCTTACAAATTCCTCAAATATAGTAACAAATGCTCTCGCTGAACCACCCTCATTTTCTAGTATATCTAACATTATCTCTTCTGGTTCAATCCCACTTAGCCTAAGAAACTCATCCTTTGTCATCATTACCTCCCTTAATTTATACTCTCCATATCATCACACAACCAACTATCACACATATAATAGTTACTCCCCAAAGACCTAGCACACACCAGTCGTACCACTCCATACCTACTCCCTTAATTAATCATCCATTAGGACACTTATTGAACCCAATACACCCACCCACCATATGCATAGGCAGGGCCATTGCCATCCCTGTAAGTCAAATTCGTGAGCCATTATCGCCAAAGGTATTGTTAGTACCATAAATATTATAAACCGGTCCATATCTACTCCTCCACTCCCTCACACACTCTCCGCAACCTTCTAACCTCTACCACCAAATCAACACTTAGTCCAGCAATCTCTGTCAACAACCTTATTGATTCGGTTACATCTCCTGTACTTGCCGCTGTCTCTGCTTCAACTACATACCTCTCTATCTTTTCCTCAATGTCTTCTAGTGTTTCAAACATTATTCCTCCTTAATCTTCCTTACTTCTCCACCCGTAAGCTCATGCAACAGATGAGCATAACACTCAGGACATAGCCGTTCGCTTCCTCCATCACCATTGCAATCTTCATAACATACCACATATTGCGTATGACCCTCAGGATTTGTAGCGTGAAAAGACCTATCACATTTAACTCGATCTACATATCCAGCGTATTTTATTCCCCATATTTCATAGCGACCGATTACAAAATTATTGATGGGGGCATTATAGCATATTACTCTGACATCAAAAAAATTTAACATTATACCTCCTTACCTACCCTCCTATCAAACTCCTCACCAGCACCGTAAACATCCAATCTCCGTACTCTACAGTCCATACTATTCCTACTCCTAACAGCACACCAACCATCAACCCTATTGGCCACAACACTGCCTGCCCTAAAAACCACTTCTTAGTAAACATTAATACCACCCCCTATGTACTTCTTCTACAATCTCCATACCATCATAGTCGCTTATCTCCCATTCTACATCATCTGGGATCTCAACGACTTTCAGCTTTGCAAATCTACCATTCGCCTCTTCCCCTAACTTTTCAACTACTGCAACTAATTTAGGGTCACTGCGATCGTAAAAATATTCATAACCAAACCCATCCCACTCTAAACCTAATTCCTCGTACGCCTTTTCTGATAAACCAAACCCACCATAATCTCTGTTAATCACTACTTTCATTAATACTACCTCCTCTTAGTACACAAATTCCCGTCTTCTATCTTCCAATTATATTTACTGCCCAAACTTTGCCTTAAGTATTTAGTTATATTAACCATAGCTCTATCGACATCTTCTTCGGGTATCCCCTCTTCTCTCGCATAATCCCTTATTATATCCAACATTACATTTTCTGTTCTTTCGTCACCATCCCACTCTTCTCTCATTGTCGTCCTCCTTACTTATATCTTCTTTCATCACATATACTGGATTAACATTAGGGCCCGGAGACACTAAATATACTTTATGATATTCCTTTGCCCTATACTCGTAAGACTTATTACTTCCATCTATAGGATTATAATCTACTAATACCATTTCGCCGTCTGATAAGGTTCTATTTCCTAAACATACTCCACTCCGAGAATACTCTACCCTACTCCAATACAAGTCATAAAAATCTGCAGTCCTAACTAACTTATGTGTAATCCTCACCTTATCTAAATACTTAATCTCTTTCACTATTATCCTCCCCTACTACAGAGTACAAATTCCCGTCCCTTATTTCAAATTTATGTCTAGCATTAGTATTCCAATTAATCAATTCCAATGCCCACATTTCGATAGAGTGTAAATCAACCCCTTCCTCATCTGCTAATCCCATTATTAAATTATTCTTAAGATATTCAGCATACTCCTGTATTGCTCTTAATAGATTCCACAAAGCATAATCAACCTCTTCATTACTTCCATAAAATACCCTCTTACTTCCCATATAACACCCCCGCTACTGCTCCTATCGCCTGGGTTACTTTCTGTTCCGGAGTACCATATAAAGGTTTATCCCAAGAAAGCCGGCATCGCTGAATGGATTTCCTTACCCTCTCTGCTTTTTTCCCCACATACCGCACCCCATTATCTTCCAACTTACTTCCATCCATCATACAATGCAGTTCCACATCATACCATCCATCATAGTACCCGAAATTAATAAGTAGATCGAAAATACTACAATATTCGTCTATATCTTCGGCGGCAGAAAGAATCCAACTATACACAAAAGCCATCCTTACACTACATTCACTAACAAACCCTCTCTTATCCTCCATATTTGCCTGTAACATCCCAGCCCACTCTCTTTGCAGCTGTCTCACTGCGATGGCGTAGTTATCCATCTCTAATCCATGAGCTAACCTGTAATGTGCCTCCTCTTCTACCAATACCAAATCAAATGCCTTTGCCAACTCTCTCGCCACCGTACTCTTCTTGGTTCCTGCTGCTCCTGTCATAGCTACTTTAATCATAACCTACACCCCCATTTCCCAGTGAAAACAATAACATCTCCAATGCCTCATTAGCACTGGAAAATAAACAATGTTGAGATATCCTCAAACATATACCATTAAGTTCAACGTCTACTAATAATCCACTTCTATCTGTCCAGGAATATTCGAGTACCTGTTCTATCACCCCATAACCAATGGAATCTCCGTAAAGTACCCATATTCTACTACCTCGCAAATCTTCCTCAAGTAATACCTTTGCTACTCCATCACTTATTTCACCGAAATTTATATTTTCACCTCGACAAAATCTACTCAGCTTATCTTTATATTCCTCTATTGCCTGCTTTAGTTTCAGATTCATTACTTACTCCTCTCCTCTCCACAGCTTATCCACAACTTCAAATAAATGTAATACACAATTCGCCTCAAATGTACATATATAAACCAATTCATTCTTAGTATACGGTAATACCTCATTCGTTGATACCAAAATAAATTTCCTTCTTTCATACTCTTCCCCCACCTCATTCAACACCCATAAATAACTTCCCCCGCGCTCATATTTAAAGGCTAAAATCTTCGCCCCCGCCGGCAAACACAATTCCATTTCCTTAGTTATTGGTTGTATATCATACCTATCTACTACTACCATTTACTGCTCCTCCCACTTAGCAAATTCAACATGCAACCTATTATACTCCTTCATGGATTCCCATAACTTATACTCATCATACCCCGCGAACAACACCAACAACTTGACAAACATCTCAATCCAACGAGGTCCGTGATAGTTATGCGGTCCCCGAACCAAATGATGAGCAAGCTCATGCAGAAAATTATGCCACTGATACCATCCAGGAGCAATACCAACTGTGAGAGTATCCCGGCAAAATCTACCTATTCTTCTATATATTACTACCTCGAAATCAGGAATGTCTTCCACAACCACAGGTATATTCAAACTATCACAGAAAGTCTGAGCCTGCTTTCGTGTGAATTCATCCCCCCGGTCCTCGAATACCTCATTTTGCCACTTGTATACCTCGTATGCTTGCTCCATCAAAACATCTCTTAAAGCGTATTCTATTAGTACCCTCGTTATACTTGTTGAAGTTAAACCGCGCATATTATACTCCCCCTTCAACAACCTTGTTATGCTCTCCCTCCTTCACAACCCAAATCCTATCCGTCCATCCTTTACGCCCCTTCACAAATATAACATCTTCGCCATCCAACTTGCCCCAATCAATCACCACTCCCCGATTAATTCTGCCATCTCTCACAAACCATACTCGTTGATTAGCTATCATCATGCCTTACCTCCTACTCCAATGACCAAGTATTTATAATAACAGAGACATCACACTTAGACAGCCTTACATACCTCTGGCATGCTAATCTTAAAATTCTACATATAATTTCGAAGTGCTCTTCAGATATAATAAGTGCATCGTGCAATAAAAAGCTCTCAGTTTCATCAACCACCTCGATACATGTTCCTATTTCTCCTCTCCAAATCTCGAACTTAGGTACTCCGTGCAGAAATCCTTTAGGACACTTCTTCGCAGTGGGACCGCTAACCTTAATAAGTCTATACTTAATCTCCTCGCCAGTGCTAAACCTTTCAAACACAACCTTTAACTCTTTTGAGTTAGAATATCTACCTATCATCTTACTCCCCTCCTTCATGCCTACTATCCCAAGCTATATACAACGGCTTCCTTGCTCCCACTACAGAAACATTTTTAAATGTTTTTTCCCCTTGCACTTTTATATCATCCCACTCGAAAGCAACAATAATGCTATGAGAAAATCTGATATCAGAAAAAAACATTATTACGTCTATCGCATCTCTCAAACTTTCAAACATATGAAACCCCGACCTATAATGTTCATCAACACTTCTCCCACAGGAAAGTAAAGTATTGGTAGCATACTCCCAACCATCCTCATCCACATCAAAAGGCGCATGCTTCCGAAACATCCTCTGTATTCCATCCGTCTCAACTACCAAAATACTATATAACTTCCCAACTTTTCTCGCCCTATCCGACAAGTAATCTAGGCACATATTATCCTCCCCTTTTCTGATATCTACTATCCCAAACCATATATAAAGGAGCCCTACTTCCCACTACAGAAACATTTTTGCCGGCCTGTTTCCCCTGTGCTCGCATATCAGTCCATTCGAAAGCGACTATAATAATAGTTTTAGGTGGAACAGCTGTCTCATCTATCCAATCATCTATTCTATCGAAAGCATCTTTTATATTTTCATACATGTGAAACCCCGACCTATAATGTTCTTCGACGCCCCACCTATCCAATGAGGCACTCCTTAATAATACATCAGTAGCATGCTCCCATCCGGCATCATCTACATCAAACCCATAATTCCTCTGATGTAGTCGTTCGATTGTTCCATCGCCCCTCCTCAATAATATTCCATACAACTTACTAACCTCTCTCGCCTCATTTGATAAATAATCCAAACACATATTACCCTCCCTTACCTTACTACCAATGTTTGCTATCCCATACAATCTCCAGCGGTCTTCTATCACCTACCACTGATACTGATGCATAATCAGGGAAACTAGTCATTCCCTGTGCTCGCATATCAACCCATTCAAAAGTGACTATAATAATTCTCGTAGAGTTTATTAATGCATACTGTACAGCCTTATCCCTCGCGTCTTTGAATGATTCGTACATGTGAAACCCCGTCTTATATCTATCGCACGAACAGTCACAATCAAGCATGCCATCAATATTGATTGACTCTGCATGCTCCCAGCCATCTTCATCGGCATTAAATGGTATAGAGTCGCGGAATAATCTATGTATCACACCATTCTTTACCTCGAATATCCCGTACAGGATACCCACATCGCGAGCCTCATTTGATAAACGATCTAAACACATGTCACCCTCCCTTAGTGTATACCAATCTTATTTAATACCCTTTCCACAAACTTTAATGCCTTTTCTTGCTTAGTCTGTGGCTTCTTATGGGCCAATTTCCATAGTCTTTCCCTTGCCGGAGACTGTTCTAGATATATTCCATAAGGAGCAGTATCCACTAAATACTTCCTAGCCTCTTCGATAATCCTCGCCTCATCATCTGTCATCTTCCTACCTCCTTACCTTTACCTTATCCTACCACACTACCATACCCAATACAATAAATACCATACCCAACTAGGTAAATTATCCTCTAAATATTATTTCCCCGCGCCGCTCTATCTCTATCCAATCTGTTACGCCTGAGCCATATGGACATTCAACAGAATTAACCCACAAACTATCCCCATCTTCAACCTCAACTCTCTGCCCATTCACTAATATTGTTACCACTACTGTACTCCTTCCTGCAATTAACAATGCCCCCTCTACACTAGGCCATTTTGTCCATGCTTCGCTATCCCAAACTGCAAGCGCCTCATTATAATCTTTATAAAACACCAACTTCCCCCCGTCCCCATCTTCATACACAATCAATGCCCTCTCCTCATTCACCGCCTTTTCAATCTCTTCTTTAGTAACTTCCTTGCCATTGTATAGTCGATACTCTGCCATCACTTCACTCCCCCTTCCTTAAAATGTAAACCAAACCCAGTTATTTCTCTCCGCTGTCAATCTCCCGCACTTCTTACACGGAATTACCCCGCTAAACATCCCCCACTTATCTCCCCATTCTATATCCATATGTTTCTCACACAACACCAACTCCACTAACCTCCCCCTATACAGTGGATCACTACCCTTCGGTAACCTCACCATTTCCTCGTCATCTCTTACCCACACCTCATATCCAAACTCTGCACAACTCACCAAATACCCCCAGCTAACAATCACCAATGTATCCATTATCTATTCCTCCCTCTTTTCTAACTCGGCAATACGTTTCTCTAATTCCCTTATCTTTTTTATCGGGCTATTCCTTTCCGCAACACATCTAGGACAATACAACCCACCATATATATCTTCATTCACAAAATTAATCCCACATTTATGACAATTACCCATTATCCCTCCTCATCCACATTTAACCGCTCAAGCTGCTTCTCAAGATCTTCCTTGATACACCTAAGCCGCAACATAGCGCAATCCAACTCATCTATCAAGGTCTCTACTCTACAATTCACGCACAAATAATCACCATCATCTCTAACTATACCATCGCACTTTAAACACCGCCTATTTTTATTCATACCACACCCCCTCTCTTATCTACATCATCCTAAAATAATGGCCGTCATCTTCGACATAATCCATCATCAAATCTGTGGCCGTTCTGTCCCAGTCTATATGTATCCAAGGTGGTATACAATAGTCTGTAAGAAGTTCTCTATCTAATATCATCTTCTGAGCAAATTCCTTTTTATTAAAATAATACCCAACATACGACTCTTCGATATCATTTAAACTAACATCACAAGCAATAGCTGCTTCGATCACATCCTCACCATAATTACTAAGTAACCTTTCAAACCTATATCTGCCCACTTCTTTCAAGCAGTCAATTATTTGTCGCGGCCTCATGTTACCTCCTTACTATCCCACCTTACTACTCCCTACCTACCTTCATCACCCCTACCAACAACCATCCTCATCCTTAACTAGACATAGGTCACCACCATTATACCATATCCAGGACAAACCATCATCTGTATTCTCCTGCAACACATCTACTGCATTATTTATACACTCATCGATGTATTCATCATCTTCGAGACATTCCTCTAACTCTGATATAATATTCACATGGTCTGGATTCTCCAACCAACTAACCAACTGTATCAATGTATATATTGCATGTGTCTCACCATTTGCACCATCTATCCAGCATCCCACATGATCTTTAGTATATTTCATACTATCCCTCCCTACTCTCCATTTTATATTCCTCGCCTACCTCCATCACCTCCCCGCACTCTCTCGCCATAGCCCCCCACTCCGCTTACTTATCTTACTTCGCCTACAGATATTTTGTACACAAACTAATTATAGAATCACCATAAATCCCGCCAAAATTTTCACTACCATTATCGTCAAATACCCTACGAACACAGTTCCCACTACCCACTTCAACATACTACCTACACCCCCTAATACTCCATTCTCTCATCGGGCAGAATTACCCTACCTTGCAATGGACATTCCGACTTGTGACTACGAGCTGCCTGCAATGCCTTCCTCCACAGTAACCCACTACCTAGTAACCCTACACTACATCGCGATGAAGGACCGTTCCTCTTCTGATATTGGACAACCTGATAACGTTTTCCGTATGCCATACCTACTACACCTCCTAAATTACTTTGTATACAAACTATTTACCTATCTCTCACCACGCAGTCTCTAATCTATCAACCATACTATCCCATTCCCCGACTCTCACAACCCCCGTCAGCAAGCCGAGAAGGGGCTCTATGTGGATTCTGTTACTATTCTCCAGTAAACATTCTTGCCTCGCCTATACAGGCCATGGGTGAGGCGACCTGCTCAAGGGTGTCGAACACCATGCTGGCATCGACAACATACCTCGTTTCATCCTTCTCCCGTCTCAACTCTACGACCACACTGTAGAGTGTCTTGTATACCCCGACTACTTCACCCTGCCCTATCCATCCGTCATGGATGAAATAGACTTCTGTACCAACCACCGAATAAATATTGTCTAGTATCATTGTGTTACCTCCCTGCTGTTATTTATTATCTATCTTACCTCCGTGTCCACTACCGTCTTGCTGCCTAGCTCTGCACTCTAGTTGCCTTAAGTCCTCGGAGCTGTTGCTGGCGCTATCTTCTATTGTTAATGTACTAACTACAAGCTCGTGTCATTCGCTCCGTAGCTGTCTCGATCGTGGGCTCTCGTGTCACTCCTGCCTCAACTCGATCATGCATGTATCATACCACGCCAAAGTAACAATTCCGGTACATAACATAACCAATTCAGTCAACACTCCATAACTTTTCGGTAACGAGGAGTGGAGGCTAGGTAAATAATCCCCATCCAGATTATTATGTCAAGTTACCCCTACTTCACCCCCCTACCCCCCTACCCATACTGCAATCAATATTATAATGGAGTGTATTGTATCCTTTCTGTCCCAGATATCATTTTTTATTATTATCAAAATCCCAAACCATACCCTACTCTAATAATTATTTATATAAATTGATAATGGGCATTGAGGAGTGGCATGGGGGTGGGTATTGGTACCTCCTCCTCCATACTACACCTCACTCCCTTTCCTTATCTGTTCCCGCATTTCACTAATAGACCGGTCTCCGTCTGCCGCCTTCTCCATCCTACCATACACCTTACTAACAGTGCTCTTTGCCATATCCAGCTTCTTACTAATCTCTATAATTCCCATACCGGCCTCTTCCCGTAATAGGTATATTATATAATCCCTCGCAGCATCTACATCATCATTGAAGTAGTCTAGGGCTACCGACATTACCAACTCCTCCATGTCTATGTCAGGAGAGGGGGCTGGTAGGACAGGTTGGGGCTCCTCTACTTCCCCTATCCCAAACTCTTCCAACCTAACCATCCACTTAGAGATAATGTATGGGATGGCATCTACCCCATCCATATCACCCTTAACATTAATCTCACATATGATATGTTCCCGTAGTGAGTATGAGTTAGGGGAGGCATCTATTAAGTTAATCAATGATTGGTAATCTTTCCATACCTTACCGTCCGTCTCATCTATATGACGTAGAGTGTTATGGAATTTCCCATCATCCATCCTGTTATCCATTACTCTCCTCCATTATCATCCCCTGTATTGTAGCCTCTATCTCATCCACCCTGTCATAGTTCTCCATCTTCTTATGGTAGTGTTGTAGTCTCCGTAGGTTATAGATAGCCTCACGGTGCTCTACGGGGTACTTCCGTATAACCTCCACCGCTTCCTTACCATTGATAAGGTTATTCCGCATAGCAGATAGGGTCCTTACCTTATCCTCATGACCATGTCTTTTATGGTATGATATCTTACTATTAATAGCATAGATAGCCTGTCTCTTATCCACAGGGTACTTACTCTGCCTAACTATAGGACCCTTCTCTTCCCTTACCTTCTGAGCATATTCACACGACTTCTCAACCCATTCCGGAACATATTCTAAGAAACATCCAACATGAAATTTCTTTTGTATATACCACTGACCTCTCTTTGTATAAGAAGTTATCCTTGGTTCTCCCTTTTCTATTACTTCATTACAATACTTACACTCTGCCTCTCTATTTGTTTTCTCGCACCCTATTTTCATTATTTTCTCCTTTCGAGCTATTTCAAATATTATACTCTATATTCTATCTTTTTGTCAAGAATCATGAAAATATTTTTACCGAGCAGGGAGTAGAAATATTTAATATTATTTAAATATAGAGTACTATATGTACTACTAGTAGATAACTTAGTTCTATGGTTGTTCACTTATACTCTTTATCAAATAAAAATTTTGTTCACTAGTGGACATATAAACTCTTCTAATGATAGGACACTCGTCAATCGTCCACCTATAAAATATCTAAATTCCGTGAGTGGACGAATAAAATAATTGCTTGTTCACTCGTCCACTAGTGAGATATAAAGTTATAGCTAATTCTTGACTACTATACCTACATTATGGTATAATTATACTATGTCAGAACTTAAGCAACTATTACATGGTTGTAGGGATAAGTACAGACAATTCCTCCTCTACCGCATAGCCGGTATTAGTAAAGAAGAAGCACTACAACTAACAGGTATTACTCTCCCTCATTACAAGAAACTCAGACAAGAGAAAGAATATTTTAGATATATAGTAGATAATATAGCTGAGTTACAAGCAGACTATAGGGATGAGGCTGTTAGAATGCTGAGGAGAAGTACTCAGACTACTGCCATGCTAATGGAACAGAAGATAATAGATACATTATACGAAGAAGTTACTTCTGGAGAATATAAACTCCTTAAGACCCAACTAGGTAGGGAAGTCTATAGTAAGCTTATGACAGACCTAGAGAAGAAGGAGGAAGCCCCAGCAGTAGACTACAAACAGCTTATACTCAACATCACCCAGGATCAACTAGGGGATGGTAGTCAAGTAGCACCATTACTCCCATTCAACCCGTCTAAACCACAAAACAATGATTAACCCAGATGTTAATATAAACCTTATACAGAATATGATACGGGTACCTAATAAGGATAGGGAGGTAGTTCCATTTATTCTTAACCCCGTACAGAGATATGTAGCTATTAATAAGGGACATCACAATGTTATTGTTAAGGCTAGACAGATGGGAACTAGCCTATATATTCTAGCTGATATGTTTATTACTGCTATCACAATAGAAGGAACCCGAGCTGCTATCCTATCCCATGACAGATTTGCCTCTAAGAATCTACTAGAGAGATTAAAATTCATCCACAAGCACATGAATCTGCCTAATAGTGTTAAGCCTGAGTTAGGTAAGGATAATGAATCTGAGATTTCATTCCCCGGTATGGATAGTAAGATATATGTAGGGACACCTAATAACTTCTCGTTTGGTAGAGGAGACACGCTACACTATGTACTATTATCAGAGTGCGCCTTCTATGATAACTTTAATGAGGTTAAGGTTATTGAGGATGCTCTAGCTAGTAGTGGGACACTGTTCATGGAAACTACTCCCAATGGAGAGGGAGACTTCTATGATTTCTGGTGCCTGTGCAGAGATGGTAAGACCACATATAAATCATTTTTCTTCCCTTGGTATCTACATGGAGAATATGCCCTACCTAGAGGATCAGAACTTGCCCTAGTAGATGATAGAGACCTGCTGCATTACAGCGGGGAAGAGTCAGAACTAGTAGATAAGTTTAATCTAACAGAAGATCAGATACGCTGGAGAAGGATGAAGATAGCCAACAAGGGAAGGTCCTTCTTCATTGAATACCCAGAGGATGAGATGACCTGCTTCCAGATGGTAGGAGACCCAGTATTCTCCCCCGACATTCTATATGAGATGAGTAAGGAATGCTATGAGGGGGTAGTAGAGGAGAATGGGTTTAGTATATGGGAAGAGCCTACAGATGATGGAGAATATGTCATCGGAGTAGACTGTTCTGAGGGATCAGTAACTAGTTCAGCAGCAGGCGTATTAAACAAGAATGATGAATTCGTAGCTACCTTTATGGCGAAGTTAGACCCAGAGTACTTCGCTCAGAAGCTATATAATATAGGAAAGAAGTATAACTGGGCATTGTTAGCAGTGGAGAGGAATCAGCCTGGATATGCAGTGCTGGCGCACCTTAAGAACCTTGGTTACCCTAACCTATACATCCAGCATAACTTCACCACCGGGGAGAGCATGGGGAAGCCTGGGTGGTGGACTAATGAACAGACACGTAATTATCTCTTTAGTACATTTAGAGATAGTATAGAGGACATAGGGGTATATGATATTAGATTGGTGAGGCAGGCTAGGGGATATAAATATGTCAAACTAAACCAATCCATCAAACCCAAACCAACCGGTGAGGATGACCTTCTCATTGCCTCTATGATAGCCGTGGCTGTAAAGAAGGACCAGGGTGGCAGTAGGGGATTCATAGGTCAGGTACCAGGATATGGTGATAACTGGGGTAGAATTTAATATAGGAGTATTATGAATAAAGCAGAATGGATGTCAGAGATAAGCAATCTTAAGGCTCCTTGGACTAAGCGCCAATCAAAGATGAAGGAGTGGTATGAGATATTGGCCTTAGAGGATAAACTAGAAAAGAAGGATATGGAGAGTTATGTTAGTAATGAGCCCAGGACATTTTACAACATGGCTACATACCTCCTCTCTGCTGGTAACCTTACCCATCGTATTCCTATCATAGGCCATGACCAATTCGAGATGGACAAGCAGAGTAAGGTAGAGCGTGGTTGTGAGTATATGTGGAGAAGCATAGACCAGAAGAGGCAGAAGATGGGTCAACCCCCATTCCTTCAAGAATTCCTTTTCTATATGTTAGTCTATGGCTGGTACGCTGTTGTAGAGAAGTTTAATCGAGATACTGCCACGGTTGACGTCACTCTCTGGAACCCCTACAATGTCTACCCCTACATGCAGGATGGTAAGGTATTAAAGGTAGTGCATGAATACTCCCTCCCTATTGATGTCGCTAAGGATAGGGCTCGGATGAATAACTGGAGATATGATCCATATACTAATGTGGGATCAGTAATGGTAGATAATTACTTTAGGTATAGCGAGTATGAAGAGAAGTGGATTAATACCGTGTTGATTGGTGGAGATGTAGTAGCTGCGGATATGCCTTGTGATAATATCAACATCCTAGTAGCTCCAGTTGGTGGATTCTCTGAATATGGAACATTAGAACCCTCAACCTGGTCTGGGTTAGTAGGTCAGAGTATATTTGAGACCAATAGAAAAGTCTATAATGGAATCAATAAATGGGACAGTTTGCTATTACAGAGATTGCGGGATACTGTAGAGCCAGTATATATAGAACAATCAAGTGGTGAGAAGAAAACTAATATAGAGGATTTAAGGAAGAGAGGATCAGTGCTTCAGTTTAAGCCTGGAGAAGGTATTGGTCCTATGACTCCACCTCCGCTTCCTCAAGGATTCACTACCATAATGGACCTCTTTCGTCATGAGGCACAGAAGGGAAGTTTTACAGATGCCCTCCATGGAGTAGTAGAGTCTGGTATGCCCAGTGGATTCGCTCTATCCCAACTTACCTCATCCTCTGCTAACCAAATACTTCATGCGTATGTTAAGGCCCGGGACTTTGTCATTAGTGAGTGCGATAGATTTTGGCTATCTAACCTCAAGTCATCTAGTAAGACCTTCACCATTCGTGGTAAGTTTGAGGAGAAGTTAAAGAGTAAGGATATCCCCAAGGATGTAGAGATTACAGTAGCTGGAGACCTTGCCACGCCCAAGGACTGGATGGAGAGAGCCACTATTGCTAATAGCCTTAAAGGTACCCTAGATGAGATTAGTATATTAGATAAGATATTGTTTGAAGCTGACCCACAAGATGTTAAGAGAAGGCTGGCAGTAGATAGAGCCGAAGCCAACCCAGTAACTCAGAATATAGAAATGATTAAGGCCTTCTCAGACCAGGCCAAGTACCTAGCTGCTAATGGAGATAATGAAGGAGCAGAGTTATTTCAACAGGCGGCTAATGCACTGAGAACACAGCTTGGTATCCCTCCACCTGGATCAGCCTCTCCCCTTGCCGCAACTGAGGCTGAGGCTATGAGGGCAGAGGCCGCCCCTAGAGCCCGCCCATCTGTACCATCTCAAGTCGTACCGCCAGAAGTAGCGGGGCAGGGATTCTCTCCTGCTGAACTTAGGGCTATGACAGGTCAAGGAAAAATAGAAGTACCTGAATAAGGAAGGATAGCATGGCTATAATATCTCCCATTTCATCTCCACTAGTAAGTAGTGTTATAACAGGTAGAAAGAAAAAGACAGAAGTTCAATCCTCATTCCCTACCAAATTCACCAAGCAGGATGAGGAGAGAAGTAAGGAACTGGTAAATAAACAGGAGGAATTTCAGAATATCCCAGACTGGCAAAAGCCTGGTCGATGGTTATTAAGTACCAAACCCAGTAGGTGGACTATGGGGAAGGTACCCTATGGTTCAGAGGATATATTAACTAAGAAATTCCCATACTCCATGCCAGAAGAGGAGTTGCGGGAGTTTCAAAGTTTACAACGACAGCAGGCAGCGGCAGGGCTGGGTCCAGCAGTAGAAGACTTCCTGGCATTGAAGGCATTAGAAGGAACCCCAATCTCAACACGAGAAGAGTTATTCGCCTCACTACCTGCACTTAACCGAGTAGAGTGGAGTGAGGAAGAGGAGGGATGGTTTACCTCCCAGATAAAACTACATCAAGGAGAATTGGCGGGAGAGCTTCTAACTCAGCCGGACCCGACTGATCCCACTGCTGTAGAAAACTTTGAGGATGCATTATTAGAGGAGCTATTAAAGCAGCAGGGAGACCCCAGGTTCATTCTCTCTCGTGCTTCTATAGTTAGGGATTCACAAGCTATTACAAGGGCCCTACAGGAGATATATGGAGGGGTTACCCCCACTATTCCAGAAGGTATGACGGATGAGCAAGCACTGGAGTTGTTAAAGGAGATTACTCCAGAGACAGAAATCCCACAAGATGAGTTAGTATCTCTATCTCAGGCCATACAGGACATATATATCCAATATGACAAGGAGCTTAGTGAGGTAGGGAAAATAACAGAGGTACCGCCACCGGGTATAAAGCAGCTCATACTTCAGCCCATGCTTGGTCCCCTGGAGATGCTCAACCTCTATAATAAATATATCACCCGGCCATTAGGTTATTATGTATCTAGAGCATCACTCCCTATAGCCCAGTCCCACGAGAAATTACCTGGAGACTTAGATAAGTGGGCAGCACAAGAGACTGACTTAATAGCTAAGTACAATGAGGCAAGGAATGAAGGGGACAATCCCTGGATGGCTGCTAGTACAGGATTTGAGGAGTGGGATGTTCCCTGGTATCAGAAGTTGTTGACGGAGATGGCAGTAGACCCCGCTACCTATATTGGTATAGGTATCATCCCCCGTACCATAGGTAAGTTAGGTAGGCCCGGTGCTGCAATAGCTAGAATGGACACGGCCTTTGCTCAGACTGCCAATGTACCATTCGATGCCATGTTGTCTAAGATACACCGCCTCCCTCGTACTCCATCTCAAATGGCATTAGGAGAGGCTACAAGAGCACAGGAAGCCTTCACTAGAACCATAGTACTTCAGACTGGCAAACATATGGATGAGGTTACCACAGATGAGGTAGTAGAGGTGTTGTTGAAGACGTTGGATGAGGGTGGGAAAGCTGGAGCATCACCAGACATGCAGGTATTATATAAATACCTTATGGTTAATAACCCCATGGATGAGAATGAGATATTGAAATTAAGCACGAAATTGGGAGGTAGGTTTACAAATGCGGATGATGTGACTCCTACTGCTATGGAGAGTATCCATAGTAGAATGGAGCAAGCATTCTTTAATTCTACACGAGACCAAGAGGAAGCAATATCCCTCATCCTTCACTCCTTTGGTGCTAATGATACTATGGCTAATGCAGGCATAGTGAGGCAGTACCTAACCACCAAGTTTAACTCTCCATCTCGTGCCTTTATTGAACAGCAGAAACACCTAACACCATTAAAGATATCCCAAAATCTCAAAAAGCGGGTTAATGGAGAGTTTCTGGACTTCTATGGTGCTGTATCTAAAGCCCCCAATGCCAAAGCTGCTTCTAAGATAGGAGCAGAGAGAATGCAGAGGGGGGTTATAGGATCAATCTTCACCTACGAGGTAGATAAATTCACTAATAGTACTATTGTGAAGGCATTAGATTCCTGGGCAGTAAGGCCCGCAGCTAAGTTATATCTCGGATTCTCAGGCTACACCATCTTCAATGTGATAGAAGGTGGGTTTAGAAGTATGGTAGGGGGAGCTATGCCAGGTCAGATAACTTCCTCCCGTATGTTGCGTAATTATGGCTGGGTAAAGGGCAAGCCCTTTGCTTGGGAGGATGAAGTTGGTGATGCTGTAGGTATGGGGATCATAGATGCCAAGGAGGAGTTAGTAGCCCTTAAGGATTGGAAGTCATTTAGGTTCTGGAAACAGAGGGTCGGCAAAGATTTAATGTTAGGTGAGGTATTTATTCGTAAGAGTAACCAATGGGGCAGTGTGATGAGGAATAGCTATTGGGAGAAGAGGCTCCATCACCATCTAGCAAATATAGCTAAGAAGGATGTACGACTATCAAACTACCTCACATCCCAGATGAATAAGATAGATAGTTTACCCATTACCCCCAAACTTAAAACACAGCTAAAGCGAGACTTAGTAACTGCCACATTCACTCCTAATCCTAAGTCTAATATAACTAATCTCCTTAATACCGTAGAGGAAACCACTCTCAAACAAAAGGAAGCTCATAAGATAGTTGCCGGGATAGACCCCAATAGTAACTCCGGCACATTCCTCCATGATGCTATTGATTCTCAAGCCATATTCCTTCACACAGATGATACTATAAAGAAGGCCCTTGAGATAGAGCAGGCCCATGATGCCTTCCTTCCATCTCAAATAGCCCAGAACTTTAAGCAGGTGAAGGACGATCTCATAGCCACCCCAGTTAAATCCCAAGATGATTACTTCCATATGTTGAATTCAGTTAGGGTACTGTCAGACTGTTACCAGCAGTTCCCTACCCATGTAATGGAGACTACATACCGTCTTGCCTCCAGCATGAAATCTGGGGCAGAGAAGTCCGCACTATGGGATGAGGTACTTAAGAACCTTGATGAGGCCGTAGAAGAGTCTGGCCAAGTATTAGATGAGATTATAGAGAGTATGAAGGGTAAGTTACCGAGAGTATTCCGTAAGAGCACTAAACTTCAAGACCAGACCCGTTCCTTAGATACCCTAATAGAACAACGCCGGTACTATCAAAGTCTCCAAACCGAACTTCTCACTTACCGTAAACAGTTCTTTGCCACTAATAATAAATGGAAGATGAAAAGCGAGGATTGGGATAGATTTTATACCGGCATTAATGAGATATATACTCGTGGTGTTGGAAAGAGAATGGCACTGAGAAAGGCTGAGTGGCAGGATAGGATCAATGGTAGTGTATTTGTATCTAACCCAGCTAAGGATTTCACCCCGCAGCAAGTACTTTCAACCCAAGACATCGGCCATATTATAGGAGCCCATCCCAATAACCTAACCCAATCCATCCTTGATAATGCCTACCTTCAAGATGAGAATATGTTTGTAGCAATGGTAGAGGCATATGCAGAAGAGGGGGGGCATAAGGTAACCCAAGCTCAGATACGGCAAGGATATAGAGATATCTGGGGTAACATCAACATCAAAGACCCGCAGAGAATGAATTCCCTTACTAGAAAAGCCGACAATCTAGAGGCGGTCCGGTTACAGATAGAGATGTTGAAGAGGACCCCGATGGTGTCAGTTAAGAACCGCCCATTAGTAGAGAATGCATTAAAGTCCATAGCAGATGATCTTTCAATAGATGAGGGCAAGCTACTCAATATAACACAAGAGGCGGGAGACTTAGCCACCAGAGACTTCTACCGTACCTTCCCCACCTATGACAACAATACCGCAGTGGATCAACTAATGAAATTCATCTATCCATTCTGGGGATATGAATGGCAGAGACCCATATGGCTAACTAGACTAGCAGCTACCAAGCCCATCTTTCCTATGACATATAGTCACTATACTAAATACTCTGATAGGGGATATGTTAGAGTCCCAGGTACAGACCTTGAAGTTAATCCCCTACGAGGTACCATCTTCATGGGAGGTATGTGGAACTTACTCCAAGATTTCCCAGAATATAGCTCCGACCACCATGTGGCTTCAACCTTATTCGACCTTCAACAGAGAACAGGATTCTACCCCAACATTCTCATCTCCCTTGGCTGGAATATATATGAGACTAGGGGTTTACCAGAGTTTGGAGCACTTACCCCTACCCCACTCTCTACCATGTGGCACCTAGCAGAGAAGGTCCCAGGGATGGACACTCATGCTGCTAGACTCAGGCATGGCATGGGTGGTAGATACTGGGAATATAATGTCCTCGAACTTAGCACCCAGAAATGTCAGGAACAACGCCAGCCCTTCACTGGTCTAGACATCTGGAATGAAATACAAGAAGGTAACATCCATCCCTTTGCTGATGACCCGGCACTAGAGGAAGCTCGCAAGTCAGATGACTCGACACAATCTTCTCGTGCTGAACGTCTTCTTCTTATGAAACAAATATGGGAAGATGCTCATAAGGACTACTCTACCAATGCTATATTCATTGAGCAGTTGGGGTGTATGAGATATTACTCCAGACCTAGGGAAGAAAGTCTAGAGGAGTACCAGGCCATAATACGAGACATCACAGGCCTGACAGAGGAAGAACAACGGCAGGCGTGGAATAGGGGATACTCAGTCTCGCAACTTATGGGTAGGGGATTCACCCCAGAGGAGGTAGAGTTAATTCGTAACACTGAGTGGAGATTGTATTGGTCTGGGATAACTACCCCCATTAGACCATTCGTTCAGCAGGAATACCAGAGAGCCTCTCGTGAATTCCTCTCTAACTATGTGGACTTGAGAAAGGACATCTCCCTACAAAAACGACAACTAGACTTGGATATGCTCAACAACCGCATAACATTCCAGGAGTGGAAAACTCAGACTGATGATCTAGAAGGTAAGGAACATAATGCCTGGGATACCCTCATAGAAAACAACTCTGACTATGTTACCCTACCCCGTACAATTAAAGATAGGATGGAGTTGTATAAAACTATAGGTATGTCTAGTTATGGAGAACTGCCACCACCAGCATCTATCTATCTCCTTTCAGACCTTTACTTCAGCCTTGAGCCAGAAGAGGTACGAGACGTGGCTTATGATGGTTCTGTATATATCCGTAAGGATTGGGATACATTCTATGCTAAGAGAGCCATAATAGACGACACCGCAGAGGAGTGGGGCATTAGTGATCAATGGCAGGAGCTGAAAAAGTCCCAGTATGCTTCCCCCCTAGATGCCCTACAAAAGGAAATAACAGACAAGTACCTCCGCACTTATTGGAATATGTCAAAGTTTGTGTTAGAGGGATATAATGAAACAGAACAGGACATTATAATGCAGATTATACGTGGGGAATATACGCCAATGGAAGATACCACTGATAAAGCTCTATATTCAAATTACCATAGACACGTCTCTGAAGCCCGTGAGAGGTATCGAAAGATGTTTCCAGAAGCAGACTATTGGTTGAGGTTCTTCGGGTATGTAGAGAGTGCCCAGACAGAGGCCGGAGAAAATTTATGGTTAAGTAGGGGACGGGACCTAACTCTCCAACCATCCTACTCCCACTACCTTACAGACTATCCCCTGTTCAGATCAGAGGACATTGCATTAGGTAGATTAAAGGAGGATGCCGATGGGTACTAATTGAATTTAAAGCGAAAAAATGGTATAATTATAGTAAATAAAAAGTAATGGAGGAATAATGGCAGAAGGAACAGACAACCCAGAGAGCACAGGAGGTCAGGAACAATCAGTACCGCAGAGTAAATATATCGGGGTTAAAGAGATGTTGAGGAAAGAAGAAGAGGGGCATAAGGCCACAAAAACCTCTCTTGAATCTACCCTCAAGGATTTAGATGCAAAGTCGGGGGAAGTTAATAAACTCGCGGTAGAAGTGGAACGTCTGTCTGAACAAATTAAAACTGCCCCACAAACACCCACAGATGAGCTCGCCAAGCTCCAGGAGAAAGTTGGTTTGTTGGAGACACAACTCCAAGAGAAGACCAGTGCCTTAGAATCAGTTAGTAGAGAGTCGATTGTGAAGGAGTATGGATTGGAAGAGGATGTTGTAAAGGATATCCCGATTGACCAACTTCCCGCAATGAAAAAGGTATTGGCAGCCCAAAAGGCTAAACTTTCCCCCAACCCAGATGTTACAGGTGGAGGGCAGACAATGAGGCCCGCAAGCTCATTAGAATTATTTAAACAAGGATTAGCAGAAAGGAAATAAAAAATGGCAGTAGTTGGATACTGGGAAACTTTAGCAGAAGCAGAGAAATTGGTACAATCCCCTCTTTACGCTGGGGTTGTGCAAGAGTTATGGAAGGAAGGAGACCTTAATCAATTCCTTCCCTTAGTGGGTATTAATTCTCCTAGTGTTTTATATAATAGGCAGGATACATATCCTACTGGAACATTCCTTACTTATCATGAGAAGATTACTCCTACTAATAATCAGACTTACGGCACACAACAAGAGGCTGTTATCAAACAGTTGGTTATGCCTAAGCTTGAGGATAAGTTCATGAGAGACACCTTCAGAAACCCCAATGATATGACCGCTCAGATGTTGAAGGAAATGGCGCAGGGTATGAAGTGGACTATGGAGGATGCTCATATCTATGGTAATACCACAACTAATTCAAAGGAATATAACGGGCTTCATGCTCTAATAGATTCCAGTATGGTAATTAACCAAGGAAGTGGCAGTACTGGTGATGCACTTTCATTCATGAATGTTAGAAAACTTTTTGATAGTGTTAAGCCTAAACCAGACCTATTCATTTGCACACACGAAGTAGCTAGAAGGCTCGATGCCGCTGGTCACCTAGGTATCACAACTGGAGGAACCAACACGGTTTATCCTGGTGGAATTTCTCTTGGGTCACTTAACCCAACTAATATGGGTGGAAGAATTAGCTCCCTATTGGGCGTACCCCTACTTCGCTCCGACTTCCTAACTCAGACAGAGACCATCAGTGGTGGAGATTACAGTGCCAAAACAGGCGGAGCTACCTCTAGTATATTCGCCATTAAATTCGGGCATTTTATGGAAGGTGGACTTTGTATGGTAGCAATTGCTGATACCATCGGTCCTGACTTTAACAAGATGGAAATCATTGATCCCCATCCTGATTACAACGCGGTAGAGTATCGACTTCTCTCTTACCTCTGTCTTGCACTAGGGTCCACAAAGGCTCTTGGTTGTATTGATGGAATTACCGATGCCGAAGTCGTAGCATAAATTAATTTAAGGAGAATAACAATATGGCTTTAACAGATGCACAAGGAAGTAGAATAATACTAGCATCTTCCCAAGCATTTCCCGTTACCCTTGCTGGAACCGTTTCAGCAGGGGACCCGATTGGATATAACTCTGGTTGGGTACGGGCAGATGCTAATGGTGAGTATGCTGCAAGAATGATTGCGCTTAATGATGGTGTTAGTGGTGACCAGATTATGGCAGCCATGGCCGCGGTTATGGATGGGCTATCTGGGGGAACCGCTAATGGTGATGTATATCTGTCTGATACAGCAGGTACCTATGTAGAATCTGCTGGTACATTAAATCAGATAGTTGGTATTTCCGTCAGCGATACCATGATCTCGGTAGATATGTCTAGGATAACTATTGGTGATGTTACTATCAATCAACTAGATGATGATATTATTGTAGCTACCAACAAAAAAATCCAATTTCGTGATACTGGTATCTTCATTCAATCCGATGCTGATGGTAAGCTAACAATCTCAGCAGATGGTGGCGGAGCTGATGATATTAATCTAGTCGGTGGAATTACGGGTACGGGAGACGAGGCAATAACCGGAGATGTGGCTATCACAGGTGACTTCTCAGCAACAGGCCACTCAGACGCCCTAGAGTTTGTAGCTGATACCTTCCAATACCCCGCACCTGGTACAGACTGGACTCCAGCAATCACCGGGGCCACTCTTGCTGCCAACCTTTCGGCCAAGAAATGCTGGATGCCTCTTGACTTCCTCAAAATTGGTGATGAGATTGTGTCCTACAAGATCGTAGGTGATATGCATGAAGAGGGTGGCGATACATGTACCTTCGACTGCAAACTCGTGAAGGTTAACAAGGCCGATCCTATTACAACCACAGATGTAACAGGCGGTGGAATTACCCAAGTTACTGCTGACGGGAACTTCGACTCTGAAGCTACCCTGAGTGCAGTAGAAACCGTCGCCACAGATCAGGCTTATTTGCTAGAACTAGCAGGCACCACCTCTAACGTCTCCACTAATGAGGCAATAAAGGTTATAGCTGCTGAAGTTAAGGTTAATCGTAGAGTATAAATATAGTGGGGGAGGGCCTTCCTCCCCCTAACTTTACCTGGGAGGTTCCTCATGTCTAAGATCAGCCAAAATGCAACTATAATCCTCTGTGTGGGAATAGGATCAATTACTATTATGGAATGTGTAGCCCTATCAAATGGAATCAATGGTACACTTTTCACCGCAGCAATAGGTACAGTAGCAGCCCTTATAGGTGGAGCATTAGGGATTAGAATTAAAAGTAAGGAGTAGCATGCCGATAAGACTACCTTCAGCAAGAAGATTAAAAAGACCACGTGCACATAGGGCATTAGTAGGAGTTAAGCCAAGAATTAAAAGTAAAAAACCCCGTACATCTTCTAACCTTGGGCATCCCCTTAATGTCGGCGGTAACCTTCGCCAAATAAGTAAGAACAAAAAACAAAAAGATAGTGTTTATGATCAGTATAGGAGGTTAAAGAAGTAATGCCATTGCCAACAGAGAATTTAACCCCCAATTCAACAGAAGAAGAGATAAGCATGGCAATATCCGAGTCAATTAAGATGTGTGTTGCAGAGGGTAAGGATCAGAAACAGTGCGCTGCAATGGCATATGATATGGCAAGGAGAGCAACTGGTACATCAGTTGGTGGCAAATTTAATACGAAGGAGCCTGGGATATAATGGGTGGTGACGGACATATACTTCTCCGTTGGATGAATGAGAAGTTTAAACTAGTAGATTACGAACATAGACTAATACACAAGGACCTTACATCTGATGGAGTACAGTGGGGAGCAGGTGATGAAGGAGTAGATGCTTCCTATACTACAACATCAGTTGGTAGTTTAGAAGAAGCTGCGAAGTTTACAGTTGATGTAGGGTTTACAGGGACCCCCAAGTGGGTCGAAGTGGGGCTTACCATAGACCTAGAGGCCTCAGCAGACAACTCAGCTGGTAAGTGGAAGTGGACTGGGAGTGTAGATGATAGTACCTACACTGACTTATTCTCTCTAGTAACTGAAAGTGATATCGATACATCAGGTACCGGCTCAATAGAACGAACTAGACAGGGGTTTGCAAAATTAACAATATTTACAGACACGCCAATCTACATCAAACTAATGGTCCAGTGCGACACGGTGGGAGAGACAGTGACAGCGAAAGTAAAATCAAGCAGTTATGTGAGGATAATACAGACCTCAGACAACTAAGGAGAAAAGTGGCAACATATTATTTTAATTTTGGAGAACCACATAAGGTCAATAGAGATAGAAATAGTGGGTTTAATTACCCTGAAATGCAGATGGAAGTAACAGAGGCCACTACTGGATGGACAGGTACGGTATCCATGCCGGTTGCTCCCATGACAGAAGCCCAAAAACAGGACTTCATTACCTCCTGGAGTGATGTAGAGGATGGTGAGATGAAGGCCTTAGAGGTCATAGCGATAGTTGAATCAGAGCAGGAAGTTGGCGGGTATGAGTATAATGCTTTGAAGTCATTAGCCCTTGCCGAATTCGCTGCTTGGCTAGAGACTAAAGATACCGAAGAAGTAATATTATAAGGAAGTGCTATGAGGATTGGCGGATTAAAACGCCATGTAGGTAGTGAGAATAATGGAGAGGTGAAGGTAGGTTGCATATTGAACCTGCCTTTGCGCTACTTAGATGGTGAACAGTTTATGAGTAAGGATGTATATGGATTTACGGGGACTATTTATAATACTAACTGGCAATTGGATGGAATAGAATTCAACGGCTCGAATGCTTATGTGGATTTTAGTACTGATACTAGACTTGCCGTTGCGAAAAGTTTTACCTTGGGTGGCAAGGTTAAGCAACATACAACATCATCGGAAATGCAGTTCTTTGGCAGGGGTTATGGATTAGCTGGCATAGGAAATAATGGATATGCTTTAACATTTCGTGATCCTAATCGGCAATATCTTGATATTTATGACGAAGCTACTGGTTATCGCCATGCTTATTGGAATACAATCACTGCCACTACTGAATGGAATTATACCATTGGTTTCTATGATTTTTATAATAGTACCTATGGTGGCTGGAGATATGGGCTACAAAAACATCAGATTTATGGAGCCTATCCAGTAGAAGCAGGAGAGCCCAACATTCCATTTGTATTAGGACGAAGGGGCAATATCGCAAGTTATTACTTTGATGGGGTTATGGCCAGTTGTAGATTACACCTAGGTTGTGAGGAATATTTTAAAAAGGTAGATAGGAGAAGGTTTGAATGGCTATAGGTGAATTTACCTTAATAGATAGTAGCACTCCCATATCTACTATTTGTGAAGACCCTAAGATAGTCCATGTTTCAGGAACTACATATGCCATTGCTTATACAGGACCTGATCAGGATGGATGGTTAACTACCGTCTCTATCAGTGATGATGGAGAAACCATGTCTAAGTTAGACGATCTTGAAATTGACGCCTCTTACGGTACTACAACTAATATATGTCATGTATCGGGAGATATCTTTGCCATAGCTTATTTAGGTCCTAGTAGTCAGGGATATGTAATAACCCACTCCATTGCTTCTGATGGTACCATAGGAGCCCAGATAGATTCCTATACTTTCGGCTCTACAATGAATGATATGCAGATTTTTAAAGTTTCTGGTACGGTATTTGGATTGGTTCATACCGGTTCATGGAATAGTGGCTTTATTAAAACACTAACAATTGATAATGATGGGACTATAACTTTTATTGAGTCTTATCAATTCAATGCTAATTATTGTAATGGGATGTCGGTTGTTCAGATAACTCCTACCATATTTGCTATATCTTATAATGGAGATAACAATACATCTGCTACTGTGAGAACTATTGGTATAGAGGCAGATGGTAATATAACAGGATCAATTGACTACACTACCTTTTCATTAGGGGCAGCGGCGTCTACAGATACTAGAATAGAACACGCTGTGGGTAATATCTATGCTGTGGCATGTAACTTCACTGACTATAAATATATGTATACTGTTAGTATAGATATCAGCGGTAATGTAAGTGCAGCTATAGATAATATCTCTTTTGATGATAGGTATTTCTTTGATTTAGTTAAGATTATACCTGGAGTGATGGGAATTTCATATAATACAGGATTCCCTTCTTATGATAGAAAGTTCTGTTCCTACCCCATTGACATTTTGGGTAATATTGGGGATGAAATAGATTCGATAACTTATGATACTTCAACCGGGGGCGGGGATATAAGTAAAAGTATTCACGTATTCGAAGAGGTATATGCAATTGTTTATAATTATGATGAAACAGATGGGAAGATAGTTACTATAGATATTACAAATACTATAGGACAGGGACTACCATCTAATACCCCCGCCGTCCATGTATATGTACATGGAGATAGTTATGACACTACTGAGATAACCTATGTAGAATCTGATGAGATGATGTACGGTAGTAGGTGGATTATTAGACTGGATAACTCAGATCAAGGATTAAATTCTAAATCATATGTAGGACGGGAATTATATGTAACTTTCGGATTTAGTGGAGAGGGAGAGATTACTCAGCAAAGACTAACAGTATATAAGCAAAGGTTTGTAAGTCTCGAGGGCGTGTTAATGTTGGAGTTGGAATGTATGGATGCCTGGGGATTGTTGGCCGTGACTAATCCAGGCCTGGGAGAATTCTGGAATTACCCCGACCAGGCAAGCGGCGAGGTCAATGAGGACACAGACCACTATGATAAAACCATCATCTATATCATGTCAACCGTGGTTCAGAATGCTATAGGTAAGGCTATATTACTTAATGATGATGATGGAGTTATTAATACTTACTCTCCTGCTATTAGAATAGTTAATGATAGAAGTTCTATCCGGCAATTGGTAGAGATGACAGAGACATATCTATACTGGGGAGCCGATGGAAACTTCCATGTAATAAAGCCGGATGATCATGGAGTAGTATATACTTATAATGACGATAATTCCTTCTGGGTAGCAGTAGATGAGGACACCCTTGTCATCCCTAACCGAGTACGATTCTATGGTACAGATAGCAGTGGGTCTGTTATATCGGCAGATGCTGATGATAGCACCTCACAGTCAGCATTGGGGTATGTTGTTCCTAGATATTATTACTATGGTGTACAGGAGATAACAATCCTGGATACCACAGCTAAGTGTCAGGCCCTTGCCAATGCTACCTTATCTAAAATCCAGGATGAAATAGCTACGGGGTATGTGGAAGCGCCTATACACTGTTCTCAGAAGCTCTATGATAAGATAACTATAACTGATACCCGCAGTGGGAAAACCACCACAGGCTACATTCACCGTATACAAAGGACTTATGATTCCTCCGCAGAGAATAATAATGATATATATAAAATCGCTATATTCCTCGGTGGGCAGATGACGGGATTCACCCCAGATTCTGGTGCTCCCTCCATGCCAATGATAGAAAGGGTCCCTGTAGAATCATCCCAGACAGCCCGACCTCATATAGAAAATATGGGATTTACTGAATCTGCTGAATTAATTGATCAAGATATTGATGATAATGATTCTGTTTCGGCAAACGTAACTTTAGATCGTAACAAACTTTACACCGCTTATGTGCGGGGGTCTAATATGACAGACACAGTAGAGCAATGGGGGTTAACAATTGCAGGAACATCCAGTGATGGAAATGTAGTTTATTCTAAGACTCATGGCCCGCATGACCAAAGTACTACCTATACTGCTCTCACCTTTTTTACTGGTACTTTAAGTGGTGGAACATCTCCCGCAATTACCATTAGTATCTTTAATGGCACAGGAGGTACCAGGCATTTCCACGGCAAGGTGTTTTATTCTCAAATAGGTTAAGGAGGTGTGTTATGGCAAGGTTATTACCTCGCCCTCCCCATAAAAATCATAACCAGAGCACAGTACGAGAAAATGAATAGAGACTTTGCTGAGTTATATGAAGAGAATCAAGTAGTTAAGAGGAGGTTGAAGGCGGCACTGGATACAGTAGCGTCGCTAAAACAAAGGAGATTATATGACACTTACCGAAATGATAGCAGAGATTAAAAAGGATGGAGCGGGGTATTGGACAGACGCCGGAGTTAGTGTGGTGTCTGATGCAATGCTCACTCGCTATGTCCAACAGATAGTAGCTGAGTTTTCTAGATTCTACCCTAGAGAGCAGGTATATGAAGTTACTATTGATTATGAAGTTACAGATGAAGCATTCACTACTGCAGCAGCAGCGGGGACATATGTAGAGTTAGCAAATAAACCTATAGACTGGGACTCTGAGACTGTTACTATAGTAGGTGGGGGAACTACTTATACCAGAGATACTGACTATACTATGGATTATAGTAACGGGAAGATAACCCACATCTCTGGTGGTAGTATGGCAAACAGCACCGGATATGAAATAGACTACGATAAATCCCGTACCACTATCGACATCTCCTCACTATCTGCCAATAGAATTGAGAGAGTAGAGTATCCTGTAGGTATGATACCCAAGAGTAAATGTGATTGGAAGTTGTGGGGAGATTTACTGGAGATTACCAACTTAGAGAGGGAAGCACAGCAGGCCTTTGTAGATAACTATCATATAGCTATCTGGTACTATACAGTACATACCGCACCTACAGCTAGCGCAGACGGCACTTACCCCGAGTACTTCGATGAGGCAATTATTAGGGGAGCCGAGGCGATGGTGTATAGAGCAGCGGGAGATTATTTCTCCTCGCAGCTAAAGTCTAGTACTACCTATGTGGACTTTGCCGACATTCGGGCAGATTTACAGACTTGGTTGGATGGGTATGCTACGGCATTTTCTTCGTGGATTGACACTACTACTGGTAATCCTAATGTTGAGGACTTCTTAGAGACAGGAGATGACAAGATTAATACTGTCAATACTGGAGGCAGAGTAGCAGAACTTTATAATGAGTATTCTCTGACTTGTATCCAAGTGGCCACCTTATTAAAAGAGAACTACGATAACCTACTTGATGTAGCCAGGATTAAAGACACTAGCATGATACAGATGATGGGGTTTATTGATAAGCTGAAGGCCAAGGCAGATGAATCATATGCGGAGTTTTATAGACTGTTGCAGTATCCAGGGAGGAAGTTAGATTAAAAAGAGAGGGAGGCTAAACACCTCCCTCTTTTAATTTATCGTATTCTATTTTAAATTCTGGGTCCTTTAGTAGCTGCTCTCTGTGATACTTTCACGACATGCCACATTTGGGGTCTGTATTGTAGAGAATCCCACACCTAGGGCATCTCACTCCCATAATTTTAGTCTCGCCACAATTGCAAGTTACATATTCATTAATTTCGCACAGATCACATATCTCATCGCCGCAATCTACTGGTCTGCCGCATTCCCTACACACACAAGCCATAACACCCTCCGTAATTTTAGTTGAATACTATAGTATAACATATTATAGGGAGGGAGTCAACCTTACCACCCCCACCTACTTTTCTCCTCCATATACGCTTCCTTTAATTTATATGCATAATTCAAGGTATCAGAGGCATCGTCTACAAGGAAGTCAATCCACTCTTCCACAGACCAATCATCATGGGGGTACTTTAAAGTTCCCTTCAACATATTAGCCGCTAACTTCTGGGCCATTTCTTCTACCATTTTAAGCTTGCCCTCAAGTCGGTCTACTTCTTCTTCAGTTAATTCCCAGTATAAAGAAGTATTATATGTTATCTGCACCTTAAAATATTCCGGGTTACACAACTCCAACTTTCCTTCATCCCAATCATCTCTTGTATTATTCATTTTATCCTCCTTCTGTGTTATCACTGAGAGCCCTTCTGCTCTTTAAACCATATCCAATTACCCTGCTGGGATTGCCTACCCTCTCACCGAAATGATAGAGGGGTTAGAATTAATTTACTCGTACTTGTTCCTGTCTAATTTATCCTTTATATCTCTAATATCATTTTGAATCTTAATAAGAATGAATAAAGGTAAGGCCACCAGCCCCATCAATACCATCCACATTATTATACTACCCAGCATCTTCCTTAGCCTCCTTCCAGTTTCTCCCAACTCCATCATCCCACAGTACAGGGAAATCCCATATATCCTCAAACAATCTCACATCAGGAACCTCTCTCACCGAACATACTAGCTCATCATGGACTGTAGTGAGTAAGGTAATTCCTAAATCCCAAGCCTTCCTAATCGCCACCTTAATGATACTACTAGCCGTACCTTGTATGATAGTGTTAACAATGGCGTAGTCTCCCTTGATATCATCATAAGGCCGTCTTCTACCATCCAGCATCTCAGCATAACCGCGAGAGATGGCTAGCTCTACCTGCTCCTCACACCACTTAGCAAACACATTATACCTGGCAAATACTCTCCTTTGTAAATCTTCTGCCTCAGGTCTGGTTATTGCATCTCCAAAACTAGCGGCAGATTCTATTATCTTATCTATTCCGGCGCCATATCCTAATGCCAACCAGATAGTTTTAGCAGTCCTATATCTAATGCCAAAGTCCTGTACCAATGGCCTGTATACATTCCCACTATTAACATCCTTTATCATCTGTGGGTCACCACTAGCATACGCCATAGTTCGTGGTTCTATCTGTTTAAGGTCCAGGTCCCAGAGCATATCGCCTTCCTCTGGTAGGTATAGGTCCCGGAGAATAACTGGGATATTTTGTAGGTTAGGTTTGGCACTGGAGAATCTGCCCGTCCTCACCAACGCATACTTACTATATACCCTATCTACATCCATTAAGGGAATGACATAGGTAGAATCTAACTTCTGGTACTTGCGGTATTGGAGAGTGATGTCGGGCCACCTACTGCGGTCTCGTATCTTAAGTAGTGCTTCTTCATCAGTACTCATCTTACCAGTGCCTGTGAGGTGAGTAAAGAGCCCTTCCTGTTGTAATCTAAGGGATAGGATATCTGGACTAGAGATATCCACTCCAAAGGCCAGCCCTAACCCCCTTAATGTTTGACGATGGAAATTCATCTCCTCGTGTTTTTCTCTAGCTAAGGCACTGTCTACCCTAACCCCTCTCCTATGCATGTCCTGGATTACAGGCACAGTACTTATATCAATATGATAGGCTCTGGGAGCTTTGTCCTTAAATACTCTGTCCACTTCCCATGCACACCTAGCATGTTGGATACATCTCCTGCCAACCTCTTCCTGGTCAGCATCACTAAGTGTCATCTTACGGGATTTAATCTTCACCTTACCCTTAGCTGTGATGGTTTCGTATGATACCTTCTTGCCATCTACTAACTCCATGACGGGCTTGTACTCCATATGGAGATAGTATCTGGCGAGGTCATCTAATGCCCCCGGTAGTCCCAGACTCCTCGCCATCAACATAGTATCAGAATAGAGAGTAGTTCTTACTCCCACTTTTTCCTCTAACTCTGGCATGTCATAAAAGGAATTGTGGATTACGAGGGGGACCTTAGACAGGATATCGCGGGGTAAATCTGGGTCATCTATACTCCAATAGACACCCTCATTTTTATTCCAAGCTATACTAACCCCAAGCATTTCACCCGTGTCTTTGTCCCCCTCTGTGTCCACACTAAGGTAGGGAAAGGTAGGGAGGTCACTAAGGATGTCTGACATAGACTTCCCAGTGTCATTAATTATCACTATCACTCACCCATGTTATAGCGGTGATTAAGTCCTCAAGAGGGAATAGTTGTAGTAGTATCTGCGTCATCCCCTCTGCTATTACGCTTGTTTGGTTCTCATCTAGGCTCAGGCCATATCTCTTACTTATACAGTGCGTACTTTCATGAACGAAGGTACACAATGTCTCCTCCTCTGATAATGTGAAGTCTATAAGGATAACATCGGTGTCGTGCTTTACTATACCTAGATAATCGAAAGTATCATATAAATCATCTCTGAAATATATTTTGTAATTATGTGCTCCTATTTGTATCATGATTTCTCCTCCATCATATCGGCATGCGCGATTTCTAATTTGCAGAACTTAGTTAACTTTGCTCCTGCATATACCTGTTGAAAATGTAGACACTCTTCTTGCATCTCACATTCAGTACTACATTCACTGCATACTGTATTAATCAAGTCGCCGTAAGTCTCTTCGTCTTCATACTTAACCCGGCTCTTCAGCCATAGATTCCTCACCACATCTACCATATTCATAGTAATCCCTTATATACCTCCTCCACTGTCTTCTTTCCTACGCCACTAACTACTGTCAATTTCTCCCTATCATTCAACAATAGCTCCATCACCTTCCCTGCTGACCCGAAGTGTGCTATTAATGCCTCGGCTCGCTTAGGGCCGAATCCTATCCCAACTAACCTATCTATCCTCGGGTCTTGATGGCTTACCTTAGGCTTGATATATCTATGGAACAGGTCGTGGGACGGGTCTAGAGCATACTTCTCCAACTGCACTAACAACTCTGCTGTTCCCTCTATTGATGCCGTAAAGAATGTTGGAATCCCATATCCTTCCCACAGACTAATTACAAACCCCTGATAGTATCTAATACTCCTCGGCACTAGTCTATCTTGCCGGAAGTATTTCTTATTAGTAGTACGTTTGTATAGCAGGGTGGAGTTATCTATCGGGTCCATCACTCCCTCTATTATTAAAGCTACCCTGTCAGCATTCTCTACCGCCTTCTTCAGCTGCAATTCAAGATCATCTACCCTATTGGATAAGTCGTGTACTTCCTTCCGCTCTACTGTGACGGACTTATAGTCATGGGTGTAGAAGAGGTAGTCTAGTAGGCCGAGTTGGGCTAGGTCCATCGCTACCACAGCAGTAGTTTTAGAGATGAGGTTAGGTACGGAGATAGGTTCTGTTAGGTCGTATGCTATGGACATTAATTATACCTCCCCCCTAAACCCCTTAACCAACGTCTCCAACTTATCGTAGGTAGGCTCTGGTACTTTCAACCCCGTAGCCGCCATACTCAACCCACATTCTTTAATGATACCATAGGGATGATATAATCCATCCTTACCCTTCTCTATATCCATCCAGAGCTCTAAATCCATAAAATCTCCCGTCTCTTTAAACCCATCTGGGATTAGGGTACCCGTTGGCTGATTGCTAAGGTATTGTTCCTTAACATGATGAATAACAATAAGCACTTTTCCATATACCTTTGCCTGTTTGAACATCTTTCTCATATCTTCATTAAGAGGGGTGTACTCTACCTTAGCCAACTTTTCTCTATCAGATTTAGTAGCCTGAACTTCTGCCAACCCCACACTTCTTCTCATCTCCCACACAGCACTGCCAGTATCCAGTACAATACTCTTCACATCATTATCCAATAGCGCCTTATTAAATGCAGTCTCGAATTGACTCCATTGTTTTTGTATGGGGACATTAATTCCCATGTCTAAACTTTCTAGCTTGATATCTCCTTCTTTAAATCTATCTTCTACCCTATCCCAACCCAACTCGAGGTCGAAATATACCATAGGCTTGGGGCCGGAACAAGCTACGGTACTCTTACCCCTCTTTAATGGGCCCACTATCGACAGTAACTTAATCATTCTCCCTCCTCTACCACATCACACCTACTATCCATATCACATTGGGTGCTATACTGACAATCTTTACAGAACCAATTCTCTTCCTTTGCTGGCACTATCCCCATCTCTAAGGCTCCATTCAACTCCTTACCTCTCCAAGCCAGATAGTCCCGCATTTCCTGCAACTCACCCTTTTCAAATTCTATCTTATATGAATATAACTCCTTCGGTATCGACATCGACAACACCAATAATAACGCCTTATTAATCCTTAACTGGGCGCAATACCCCATGATCTGCTTCAACCATCCCGCACTCTTACCTTCCAACTGATCTTCTAGTATATCCTTGTTAAGAGACTTCTCCCGCTTCGTTGTAGTCTTCAGTTCCTTTATGTTCCCCAGCTGAGTAAACCCATCCACACTGAGAACAATATCTCCTTCGGTTAGAAACACTACCTCCTCATCCTGTATCAATACTTCCTGTAATGCCAGCCCTGTGACAAAGTTCCAAATAGTACTATCGGAAGGGGGGAGGAAGGCCGTCTTATTATAGTAGCTCTTCCTCATACACCCCAGGAGGTCAGTGAGATGAATCCCCTCCCGCTCGTAATGTAATCTATACTTCTCTATCAACTTCTGTTTTAATGCCTCAGCATCTACCGACTCAATTAATTCAGCTTTCATATTTCTCCTATATATTATATGGGGGGAAAGAGAGGAAACCCCCATATTAAAATTTAGCTCTTGTAACTCCCGCTCATGATAGCGGACAATAGATTACTGTCTTCCCTAACTACTGCGTCCTGCATTGCGGTAGCTTTGAACACTGCCATGTCGCCAGCAGCTGCAGCGTAGAGCTTTTCAGCCCTCTCAGCCGGAGTATCAGAGGAGTAACCCTCAATACCCTTTGCTACCCACCACATTGTCTCCTTTTGCGCGCCTTCCTTATCCTCGTATTGATGGGGAACTTGATCCATATGGAGTACGCTACCTACCACTAGGTCAATAGGGCCGACCTCGTCAGTCAACTTCTCCTCGCCAGTGATGGTAAGGATGCTGTCCTCTAAGCTCACCCACTGACTACCAAGGTAATCAGAGTACTTAATGGGGAGCTCTGCCGTACTTGCACCGTATGCCTCTTTGGACCGGATTACTTCCACTTCAGAAAACTCTAGTGTAACCTCGGTGTCAATCTTCTTTTGGTTGAAGTTATTTTGTTTCTCCTGAGTAGAATATTTCACCAGCCGACCTTTGAACTCCTGTAGTGTAGTACCAAAATTCCCACCTTGTTGTCTCTTACTTCGCATATTACCTTCCTTTCTGTTTCCCTCTCTTTTTTATTTATTCTAACTCATGGACAAAGGTATATAACCCCGTCTCTTTATCAAACTCTATTACTGCTGCGAATTGATCCCTATCTGAATGGCGGAGTGTAAATGATATCTTACGTCTATTACCCTGCATTCTCCGTATCCCTACAATACTATCCACCCATCCAGCCAGTGCCGTACTTCCTCTTATCTCATCATCACCCTGATCCATACTTCTACCTCTAAAATCCACCTTCGTCTTCCTCTGTTGCTGGACTGTGATGAGGGAGGTATCATACTGGGGAAGTATAGTATCTAACGCATCAAATACTATCCCCTCTGTCTCGGTATCATTCTCACTGCCAGAGAAGGTCTTGTATAATGGGTCTATGATTAACACTCCCGGTCTGTAATGATCTAATATCCTATGTAGTTCTTCTTGTCCCTCAGCCGTATCCAACTTCCACTTAAACTCTGTACCACACCAGAAATTATCTTGCGCTTCTCCACCATATGCCACTATACTTTTCCTTAACCTACTCACAAATACCAACCTCGGATTCTCTAACTGTACATACAGTACTTTACATTCATTAGCGGAGTATTGTTGGTTGGAGAATAGCGGCGCTCCTTCTGACAATACGAGTCCCACATACTGAGCTAGGGTACTTTTACCCGCCTTATACTTTCCATATATGACAGTCCTTCCCCCCTTAATCAACAACCCCGGCTTTATCCACTCCTCCACACTCTCTTCAGATGCCAACGCCTCTGCCAGAGATTCGATATATATTGCCATGATATCACCATTATAATTCTATCATCTTTAATACTGGGTTAGCTTCATCTCCATAGTAACTTTCTAGTGCTCCACTAATCTCGACATCTAAGGTATTAAGAGCACTCTGTATTTGCTCCCGCCTATCCTTACACCCTATTGTAGCATTAAACAGCGGGCATTCCGTGCAGATGGTACCACACGGCTCATCCATCTCACTCTTCATTTCCTTCACTAGGTAACTTAAGATCAACCACTTCGCTTTGGCACTGTGCATTTCCTTCCTCCTCGTATCCAAATGACATATGAAATTTCGCCTTGTGTATGCGATCTCCGGGTATTGAGATGGGACCATCCTCTGTTTTGAAGCATACTCCCAAGTGGCACTCCACTCCAGCCATTAGATAGGTTATTCCTTCTATCAATTTCTCTAGTGGTTGTGCTGTCTCTATTCCCTCATACACCTTACCGCCGTATTCTAAATCGAACTTATATCTTATCAACTATCCACCTCCCATTATCTCTGATTAGGGTCCATCCTACCTCATCTTCCAGCCGGTCTTTAATGTAGTCAGCTTCGAAGTCAAACAAATCCCCATTTAACCAAGCATCTATTTCATGCCCTATCTCATCTCCTCCATCTACATACCCCTCTTCTATTCCTGTGGCTAATTGTCGATAGAATATCTGTATACTCCGTGATCTTTCTGCCATAATACCCCCTAGTATGCCCTCGTCACTCTAATCTGTCTCTTAGCTGGGTTGATCTTGAATACCGGGCACCCCAGTTTAGATGGGCTGTATTCTTTCCTCTCGCCGTATCCTGTCTCAGCTCCCTCAAGGTAAGTCTCATACCAACATCCCGTCACTGCTCCGGCCCTGTCCCTATCCACAATATGTCCAGCCTTATTCAGGTCCTTGTATGTAATCTCCGCGGTCTCAACGCTATGCATATGCCCCATAACTACTATATCACATGTCGGCCAGTTCTTCATCGTGTCTAATAATTTTTTCTTTTTACCCGCCTCAGTAACGGCTCCCACATCGGGATGGCTACTCCTTATCAGCATACTCCAGGTAGTGTTACCGTTGATTTCTCTCCAGCTGATCCTTGTGATGGCCGTCCGACCCAGACTAGGCACATTCAACTCCTCGCATATAGTACGGTGGATATTATCAGCTCCTAATTTACCATAGGAGTCTTCATGATTACCACTATGCAGCCCCAGCATTTTACTATCTCCACTGTACGGCAATCTCCCATCACGTATTGGTTTCGCTACCTCTATGAATCGCCTAGCTTGGGTATAAGCTATCCTATCTCGCTCAACCCACGGAGAGATAAGTTCCTGTTCCCAGCGTTTATCTGTAGGGGTAATATATTCACCCTTATCTCCCATGCCTATATACAGTCCAAAGGGGTCGTTAGCTATTCGATTGTATTGATCTACGATGAGGTGTTCTTGGCAGGCCAGAGTGCCGAAATGCTCATCTCCACTAGTGTATATGTGGAATACATCACCTGCCTTATACCATATTACCCTCTCTAGTACTATCATGATGTTGGCTTCTCCTCTGAAAATATTATATCATCGTCTTCTACTGCTATTGGGTAAACCCGTTTGACCCAGTATGGATAACCGTTTATTCGAACATATTTTGCACTACCATCAACATAATATCCCTCATATAATTTAAGCATCACATCATTCTTTGTATTATAAATAAAATACTCTCCCGGTTTTAATTCATCAAATGTTGTATACCACTCTACCCTATCTTTATACTTCCACCCCATCAATTACCTCCTTATCATCTTCTAATTTAGGCAATGTATCGGGATCGCATTGCCATTGAAACATCTTCCTATGGCAGTCATCGCATTCATCAATGCACGAACAACACGTATTGCAATAAGGCTGGAGATTCACTACCCACTCTTTTAGCCTATTATACTCACGTTCCCAGTCTATCATACTACCTCCCTTAAAATAATTATGTCTCCATCCTCCTCGATCTCTTTCATTGTGATCCCATTATCCCAAATATTACTTTGGAAAACCATGCCATTTTCAATAAAGGGGTGATCCTCTTCTAAGTAAAGGCTATAGATAACATCGGTATTATGTTTTATGACTAATTTGGCTAGAGTAATTGGCTCTATTTCATGCCCCTCAGTAATTAATTTATCATCTACATATATTGCAATCCAATCATCGGTCTCGAATAAAACCATATCTCCTTTGTTCATGTTACCTCCTGCTGTTATTACCTTCTCTTTTTGCATCCTTGGCCACCTTTTTCATCGCGTTGGCCATGAAAGTTATATTCTCACACAGTACAATTATCTGAGCATAATCCCGTTCGCGCATAATATCCTTTACTTTTGCGCAGTTGTCCTCAATAACTACCATACCATTATTAATCATATCTTGATATTCCATTACTTCTACCTCCTATAAATATCACAGTCTTGATCTATCATGTCGTTGATAAACTCACATAATCTCTCTAGCTTGTTGTATCCCGCTGTGTAATCATCTGTTTCTACAACTATGAATCCAATATCATCTATTGGTGTAAGAAGGGAATTATCTAACAACCTCTGCGCTCCCCTTATCTCCTTCTCAATCTCCACTAAGTTCATCCCTGCCCCCTTACTATAATACACTCCCATTATCTACCCTCCTATGAATAACTTTCTTTTTCGTAGAATGCCGCTACTGCTGCCTTTGCTATCATATTTTCCATACATATCACACACTCACTATATGCTATCACGTTAGCCCAATCCTTATTTTGCACGGCCTCTTCCATTACATCACAATAACCCCTAATTATAACTATTCCATTTGTTATGGCTTCTGAATGTCTCATAAATTATCTACCCTCCTCATACACCGCTTCTGTTGCTTCCTTCGCCATCCTACTACCCATAATCAATATCATCTCACTACACGCCATGACACCGATCCAATCTCCAATAAGAAGATAATCTTCTATGTCAGTACAACATGACCTGACCAGTGCTACTTCTCTAGTTATAGTTTCTTTACGTTCCATGCCTATCCTCCGATTCTTTCTACTACCTTATGCTTTACCGGAGCCAACAGCAACTCATAATCATCACTGTGAACAACATATAACAATGACACAATATGATCTTCGGTTAATTTAATTCTTATTCCTGGAGCTAACCCCTCCACAGGAGAGGTTTTTACATAGGCCCCACCATCATACAAAAAGAATTTACCTATATCTATTTCCTGAAATGATGAATCTATTTCTTTTTCCCCGCTTACTCTCCACCTCTGCATAACTTCTCTTCCCCTACTTCCACAATATTTATGTTTTACCATCTATTCACTCTCCTTTCCTTTCCATTATACCCCCCATTCCATCCACAATCAATAAACATTCGGTAAATATTCCATACCATCCATCATCAACTATCTCCCGGTTGACCCCATACCGCCTTTGCCCCTCTCTGTCTCACTCAACTTATCCACCTCTTGCCACAATACTTTCTCCACGGGGGCCAATACTAACTGGGCTATTCTATCTCCCTGTTTTATATAATATCGCTGTATGTGAGGGTAGTAATAACGTTGAGGAGACGGAATATACACCATTCCAACCTTCACCTCTCCTCTGTAATCGCTATCTATTGTTCCGAACACAATCTGTACACCTTTACCACTAAGCCCACTCCTCGGCCTAACCTGTCCCTCATACCCTTCTGGTATCTCTACTGCCAATCCTATCCTTACAAACACCGCAGTATTCGCGGTCAACCAGGTATCCTCAGCAGCATACAAATCCCAGCCGGCCGCATAATGACTCCCCTTAGTAGGCATATACGCACTATTACGCAGCTTCTTTACTTTAATAATCACCTTATCTCCTCCCATCCATTTAATATGGCAGTGCGCCATCGTTTCTTGGCAGCAGCAATGGCCTTTGGTCTGCTTTGTGGTTCCCAGCACAATGGCATCCATTCACCATCGCGCCAGCTCCTACCACATCGCAGACAAGTAGACTCCCATCCGTACCAAGGCGTAAAATAGTTAGCTATTACAGCACGATGACAACAGTCAGGACAATTCGCACGCGTTAATTTTTTAGCGACAGGTCTTAGAGTATGTATATGTATCTCTCCTCCAGTAGTCATTAATATCACTAGCCCTCACTATCTATTTCTTTGCACACCTCTGTGAGTCTTTTGCGATCTTTCAGTATTGTATCGCAGAGCTTACATATAGTAACATCACGTGGATCATCGCTATATAGACACTTAGCTGTATGGGCATGCATTTCATCACAACTCACACGCACTCTCGTCAAACTTTCATTATGAATCTTTTCAACTTCACTAGTTAACATTATCCTCTCCTCCTATACACAACCTTATCCATCAGGCAGGTACTATTCTGCTTGCAGTACCTATCTCCAAAACAATAATCATCCTCTATTTTCATGTTAACAATATCATATGGACACCTTACTATCCTGCCATCACTTAACACATTCGCAAACAGACACCTATTCTTACCACCACGTAGAGTACTCTCAAACACCCCCCGCTTAGAGACATGTATCCTCATCTGCCCATCATACTCCCGCAAAAACTCATGCACCAATCCTTTATACTCTATCACCGGCATTGTATTATCCGTGTCGGCGAAGAATTCCCTATCTGGATTATCCAATTCCCTTATGCTTGAGATGAAAAATGTCTTCTCTCCTCGTGCTTCTACTACCTTTGCTACTGCCAACACCTCGTTTAATGTCGTATGCTTCGACACCATGTAGGTATAATCTGTAATATCTAAATACCTATCGGGTTCTCTTACCTTAATCTTACTAATCTCAT
>JAXHVC010000092.1:0-44212 GCA_034189315.1 Chloroflexota bacterium
CGCCGATAGGATTATCACTGTAAGTGGTGATATGTCGAACCTTGACTTCGAGCCACACAACTTCGATTTGATCTGGGCAGAGAGTTCTGCCTATATCATGGGGTTTGGAAACGCCCTTCGTGGGTGGAAACCATTGCTTAAGAAGAATGGATACCTTGCGGTCACAGAAGCTAGTTGGATACATGCAGGTCCCCCTGAGGAATTACTGTCCTTCTGGACCGAGGAATACCCGGAAATACAAGATATCGATTCTAACCTAGCTGTCATACATGAGACGGGATATGAGTTGATTGGACAATTTGTACTCCCGGAATCGGATTGGTGGGATAATTACTACTTACCAATCCAGTCCAGACTCCCTAGGATACGCGATAAGTATAGAGGGGATCCTGAAGCGCTCGCGGTGATCGAATCGCATGAAAGGGAGATCGATATGTATAGTAGGTACTCCTTTTATTACGGATATGTATTTTATGTCATGCAAATCCCGCGATAGCCAGGTATAATCTCTCACTCGCATGGATATTCTGCGACATTATCCTTAAGTAGCACTTGAAAATCCTTCTCCTGTATACACCAGTATAACTAAGTTATGTTTAGTATATTCTTCATTTGAAGTGGGGCCGATTCAAACCTACTTTGATACCCATACATAAAGGGTACGATGTCCATGGTGTAGGGGTTAAGGTTCATTGATCACCCATTCTATTAGGTGGTCATGGGTTAAATGATACAGCCCCAGGTAACATATTGATTTGCCACACATTAGGGGCTTTTGTGCTTATCCGGAAGTATTCTGATTAATTTTATGACATTGTACTAATCTGCTCCTCCAATTTAACCATTAACTTAAGTTGCTTATCTCGTCCATAGATCGTATTCTGTAAGTTAGTTGCAGTATGCCAACATGGTGTATACGGGTACTGGAGCATAGAAAAGGAAACTAATGTGAGGGATGGTGTTGGAATAGAGGAGGCTGTTTCCTTGTTGAGCTTGGAGTGAGAATAAAGGCTTGTAAGCGTATTTTATCTCATTGGTTGGTTTAGCGATTTGTGTTCGTTACAGGATTGATCGGCAGTACCTTTTCATCTTATGACATGTGTAACTATAAATCATAGTCTATAAGTGAAATAGGCATTTGCCTGATTGCTTTCCCCAGATTCATTCCTTCAATGTGCTTCCTGCCTTTAGGTATAGGTCTCCATATTAGACAATAATCCATCGACATTCGTATAACGGCCGTGTTTGGTTTCAATCACTCTGATGGATCTGTAGGTAAATCATGATGGAGTATAAATCTCAATATTTTTCTGGGTGTGGGATTAGTGGATAAGAATAAGAGAATGAAGCGCTTCGTTGAGGCGCTTGAGAATGAGCTGACCGTTCAGGATTGTGAAGTTCACCTTGAAGGTTGCATCGGTTGTGGTAATTGTGGTCATGCCTGTGCCTGGTATTTGGTGACTAATGATCCAAAGTATCATCCTAAGACCAGATCGGACTTTGTACGCAAGGTTTACAGGACGCACCTGACAACAAGGGGGAGACTTCTTACAAGACTGGGACTGATGAGTGGTCCCAGCGATGAAGAACTTGAGGAGGCTATGAGCCTTTTCTGGAATTCTTGCACCATGTGTGGTAGGTGTTCTTTGGCGTGTATGCATGGCGTTTCCAATAGGAGAATAACACAGATAACGCGAACGGCCCTAAATGCCGCAGGTATAGTGCCAGGTACTGTAGGAACCATAAAAAGGAACGCGACAAGAAGGAAACACTCCTTTGGGCTTTCCTTCAAGGATAGCGTAGGCCAAATTCTTCGATCAGGGAAAGAACAGGGCATCACCATCCCTGTTGATCATGTGGGGGCAGATTACCTATGGGTATGCTCTGCAATCATCAATGCAAACATACCTGCGGCTGTAGTGGATATAGCGAAGATGCTGAATACGGCAGGTGTGAGCTATACGCTTAGTTCCAAGATAAAAGATACCGGAACAGAGGCGCAGACAATTGTTGTAGATCCTGTGCTTGGTAAAGGCTTTGTCGAAAGATTGGAAAAAGAAGCTCGAAGGTTGAAATGTAAAGGGATAATTGTGGGGGAATGCGGATGCGATGTGAGAACTTATTGCGTCGATGCTTCCAGGATCCTCAAAAGACAATTCGGGCTTGAGGTTGCCTATATTGATCCGTTGCTGCTTTCCGAGGTAAAAAGCGGACGGATCCCTATTGAGAGGCTGGATATGAAAGTGACCTATCACGATCCATGCTGGACCGGCAGGCAGTCTGGCTATTTTGAAGAGCCGAGAGAGCTTTTGAAACTATGTGTAACCGACTTTGTCGAGATGACACCTAATAGGGCATATAACTATTGCTGTAATGCTGGTGCCGGGCCATGGAGAATGTGGGTCCCCAGCAATAATGGAGGAAATCTCAGGCGAGAGGCATCGGTACTTAAGGCAAGACAAATAGAACAGACGTGCGCAGATTATGTCGTGACACCGTGTACTACGTGTTACCTTTCATTGGTTGATATAACGTCATTCTATAATCTCAGTGCAGAAGCAGACATGGTCGCTGGCATTGCTTGTAGGGCTATGGAAAAAGCCTTAACAAAATCTGGTCAGTTGCACAGGATGAGGTCTCATGCCAATGGGTGTGGCGCTATAAGATGATATCTACGGGATACATAATACAAGAGTTATTGCCTATTTATGCCGTTGTGACATGCGGGATATTTATCCTTGGCACCGTTTATAGATTAATACGCTATGCTTGGAAGCGAATAACAATGGAAAGCGAAATGAATTGGAGGACCAAGACTACATATCCTGCCAAAGGTAATTCACTTCCTCAAGCAATGTCTGAGGTTATCGTGGGTTCTCATACAACATTTTGGGTAAGAGCAAACCGAGGGACATTCTTGGGTCATATTCTATATCACATAGGATTCTTTATTGCGGTTACATCCTACCTTATTGTAGCCATAGCATCCATGAACAAGGCTGATGAGATGGCGTTGCCAGAGTTTCTAGTCCTTGTGTTTGGTTGGTTTGCGCATACCGAGGATATTTTTGGAACCACCGGTGCCCTAGGTATCCTTGGTGATGCCATGATCCCAATATTCATATTTGCTCTGGTGTGTGGGACGGTGGGCATGAGTGTTCCATTTATAATGAGCATACTCGGAAAGAGGGGCATGATTACGCCCATTGATGAAGTTACAAGGGCTGCTAATATACGTACTGGTGGCCTTCCGAGAACTTCTCGTTTGGGGTATCAAAGGAAGATGGTTGGTATGGTTGTCTTGTCAATGGATGTGGCGGTGCTTTCATCGTTCATTATTCCAATGCCAATTGACTACGTGTATATTATTCATTCATTATTTGGACTTGGCATTCTAGCCCTGTTTCCCACAACATTCCTATTCCATGAAATCGCTAGATGGGGGATGTGGAGTGCGATTGTGAGGACGATGGATGGGAGGCGTACATAATGCCTTCCTGTTGGCTTTCTTATAGCAATCTGAGATCCCGATCACAAGCATGAATCTAGACTTTGGTGCAATCATCATCATTTGTTTTTATCAGGACAACATTGTTGTTGATGTTCAAATTGCATGTAGAGTATAGTACTCCTATGAGTGAATATCGGAGGGCGTTACGATGCCTCATGTAGTAGTCAAGCTCTATCCAGGGAGATCTGAAGAAAAGAAGAAACGCCTCGAGAGCGAGATTCAAAAGGCTGTAATGACTATTGCCGAATGCGAGGAGAAGACGGTATCTGTTGCTATAGAGGAGATCGATCCAGACAAATGGGCTGATACAGTCTATAAACCGGATATACTTGGAAACAAGGATAATCTCTATATCAAACCTGGCTATAATCCGTTTGAGTGATGGATTGGGTAACATAATAGCTCAATTTGCTCAACTGATAATGATCAATAATTAACATTTTGGTCTAGAGTTGTGCTGCTTATTGTATTATCGGGCGCATAGTAGGGTGCCCAGTTCAAACGATTTGGCTCAATAGACATATCATCCCAATCTAGCGGACTGCGTAACACCTTCCGTTCATTATTGAAAACATGAGTGTAGATCATTGTAGTACTAATGTTCTTGTGCCCCAGTAGTCGTTGGATGGTATGTACATCGTACCCTTCCTCTAATAGATGAGTAGCGAACGAATGTCGGAACGTACTGCAGCTTGCTTGCTTGGGTATTCCCGAGTAATGGATGGCCCATTTTACAGCTTGTTGAATGACCGATTCATTAACATGATGTCTACCTATTATCTGTGTATGCTGATCCCTAGATGGTTTACTTGCGGGGAATATATATTGCCATTTCCAATCTGTACTCGACAATAATGACTCTTGGTTTGGCTCCATAGGTAGTTGTATTGTCCCTTGACCTAATTCAACATCTTGTTTGTGTGTTTTCTCTACCATTTCAAGGTGCTGCAAAAGAGGATTCTTCAATGAGGTAGGTAGTAAAGTTATATGGTCACTTTGGCCATTACCATCTCTCACAACAACCTGGTTATTCATGAAATCCATATCGTTTACACGTAGTCTGACACATTCCATTAATCTCAATCCAGAACCATAGAGTAGACTCGCCATTAGCCACTTAGCTCCACGTAGTTGAGATAGAACTTCTCTAACCTCACGTCTGGAGAAAACGATTGGCAGTCTTGAGGGTTTCTTTGCCCTTTCAATCTCATCTAACCACGCGATATCTTGCTGGAGAACTTCTCGAAATAGAAAGATAATGGCACTTAGGGCCTGATTACGTGTTGAACAAGAGGCATTCTTGTTTACGGTGAGGTGGTTCATAAACTGGCTCACCTCTTCTATACCCATATAACCGGGATCCTGTTGGTTATGGAATGCCATAAACTGTTTGCTCCATCTTATGTAAGTTGCCTCTGTGTTGGGACTTAGTTGCTTTATGGCTATGCAATATTTTATACGATCCACCAGCTCTGGAGTCATCACTTATTCCCCCATTTATTGTTGATTGAAAGAACTACTCGGGCGGTTTTCTATTGAGGTTTGTCTACTGAAATTCATCACTTTTTTAGCGTAGACGAAAGCTCTTGTTTAGGTCGGGATGGAAACAACAGTTTCCACATATTCGAGATAGATAGCGATAGGTTACCAATAGAGCAGTCAAGACAAGCGGGTAGCCAATTACTATCTGATTGGCTTATACGAATCAACATTCTCTATAGACTAGAAAATTGACTATCGTTCTAGCACCGTGGACAGTGGTGATCAGGTGTTTCAAGAAGTGGGAGAACCACGATGATTACAGTATTCTCTACACGGTAGTGCCAGAAAGTCAAGTGGTCTAGGTGAGACATGTGACTATATACAGAAGGCTATCAAACAGCATGGTCAGGCGACACAAATTTGGTGAGGATTAGTATTCTTTTGAAGTGTTTTTGAATAGGCTGAGTTGCTACGATGGAGAATAATTACAAAGAGATGTGGAGTTTTTCGTCTGGATGACCATAAGAGTGAAGGTTGGACAATGTTATACTAGCACCTGATTCTATAGGATAACTTGGGCCATCACTATTGGAGGTAAGGCTGTTATCATGGAAAAGTCTATTATGTGACTCAGTTGGACAAGTCCCATATCATGGTATATAGATTTGTGGTGAGTGTCTTTTGTCTGAGTTGTTTTATAATACAGAGGCTTGTCTTTTATGATAGAGTAAAGAATTTTCATCCGATCATGAAGAAGAGTGAGCAGAGATTTTCCGTTGTTTATCATATAACATTACATGATAGTCAAAACATCGAAGAGGTTGCACGTGATATTGCCGTAGAACAGACTGTCGAAGTTCCTTATGACTGTATCCCAAAAGAACATTTTAACCAAGGATTGGTTGGGCAGGTTGAAGCAATTGAACATATTCAAGGAGAGTCTCCACTCTATCAGGTAGTGATTAGCTACCGCTGTGATATATCTGGTTTCAGTGTTCCTCAGTTGTTGAATGTGCTCTTTGGTAACATCTCGTTGAAGGACAATATCAGGCTGGTTCATTTCTCCATTCCAGGATCCCTACAGAGTGTTTTCCCTGGGCCAAGATATGGAATCCTTGGATTGAGGGAGGTTTTAGGTGTATATGGCCGTCCTTTGGCGTGCACTGCACTGAAACCAATGGGACTATCAGCCGGTGAGCTGGCAGATAAAGCAGATTCGTATGCTCGTGGCGGGGTTGATATTGTCAAAGATGACCATGGTATTGCCGATCAAGGATTTAGCCCGTTTAGGGAACGTGTGGAATTATGTCAGAAAGCAGTTGAGCGAGCCAGTGCACATACTGGAAGAAGAACTCTCTATTTCCCTATGATTTCAGGGGGATTTGACCAAATCGAGGATCAAGTTAGATATGCGGTCAGTCATGGTGTGAAGGGGATTCTTATCGCACCAATGCTAGTTGGTTTGGATACGGTCCGATACCTGTCACAGCAGTACGGCGTGATTATCATGACACACCCAGCTCTTACAGGAGTGTATTTCCATGATCGAAAACATGGTATGACTCCTGCTGTTTTGTTGGGTACATTGTTCAGATTGTTGGGTGTGGATATTTCGATTTTCCCTAATGCAGGAGGAAGGTTTCACTTTACCACTCAAGAGTGTGCCGACTTGGCTTGGGCATTGCGTGAATCTAGAGCGAAATGGAGAGGATCTCTCCCATGTCCTGCTGGGGGAATGCAGGTTAATCGAATCGGAGATGTTGTGAGGTTCTTTGGTGAGGATACCGTTATACTAATCGGAGGATCTGTAATGCAACGACATGCAGATCTGTCACAAGGGACTCGGGATTTTATGGAGGAGATTCGTTCCTGTGCCAATGAAGAGTTGTCTAAACCTGCTTCCGAGGCTAACTCCTCTTGTGAGATTGCTGTATCTGATATTCAGACAGATACCCTTGGATTGCTTAAATGCACTGATTTCCGTTGGTCTTCGAGAGAAGCATCTCAGTATGCAGTTGAAGATGATGGGCGTTTCAAAGACATTACTCGGCATGAGCTAGTTGGTCGGTTTGGCGAAAACACGAAATTCGACGTGCGCTATTTTGAAATAGGACCGGGAGGTTATTCCTCCCTTGAAAAGCATGTCCACGAACATATTATTATTGGCGTGCGAGGCGAGGGTATTCTGCTCAAGGGAGGGCAACAGATTGTTGTGAATATACATGATGTGGCCTATGTTGGACCATTGGCGGTCCATCAACTACTTAATCGCGGTAAGGAGCCATTTGGTTTCTTTTGCATAGTTGATCACAAGCGAGATCGTCCGATAGTAGTATGAACGGGAAGGAATATCGTGATGCCCAAGTACATCGATCAGGGAATATTGAGTGAGCGCTTTGATCAAGCACTCTCGTTTGCTAGCCGGCTTCATTCGAAGCAGGTTCGTAAATCATCGGATATTCCCTACATTGCACATCTACTCGCAGTAACTGCTCTCGTGATTGAGGATGGTGGAGGGGAAGATGAGGCTATTGCAGCATTGTTACATGATGCTGTCGAAGATCAGGGTGGTGGAACTACCCGCGAGGAGATTCGTCGAAGGTTTGGGGACAGAGTGGTTGCAATTGTAGATGGTTGTAGCGATGCCGAGACCATGCCTAAGCCACCATGGCGTGAACGGAAGGAGAGGTTTATCGCGTCTCTTTACGACGCTTCGGCCGAAGTGATTCGAGTCACAGCGGCAGATAAGCTGCACAATGCTCGTGCGTTATGTATGGAGTACGATACTAATGGGGATGCTATATGGGACCGTTTTAAGGGTGGCAGGAATGGCACGTTGTGGTACTACAGCGAATCGACAAAGGTGCTGTCAGATAGAAGCGATAGCCAGCTTGTTCGTGAACTAGTGAGAGTTGTGGATGAACTATATCAAATAATCCAAAGTGCTTAGAGTCAAGTCCAGAGACTCCCTATTAAACCATCCTAGGATGTTGTACAGTCCTTTGCCACATTAGCTATCTTTTTAAAAGAAGTGGTTTGCCTTCATAAGGTTTTATTGAAATGATTGAGCGGGTGAGAAATCGAGCCAAGTGGGCAGAGGGAGAGACATATGCCATCTTCTTGGCCTACAAGGATCCCAGGGTTCCTTTATATGCCAAACTGCTTGTCGCGGCTATCATTATCTACGCACTGAGCCCCATAGACCTGATTCCTGATTTCATTCCTATAATTGGTTATTTGGATGACCTTGTTCTTATTCCTCTTGGCATAGCTCTTGCAATCAAAGTGATTCCTGGCGACATCTTGGATGAGTGTAGAGCAGAGGTACAGCTTGCTTTGAGCAACGGTCAGCCGATAGCCAAGCTGGGAGCTTCAATAGTAATCATTAGCTGGATAGTGGTTATTTCATTGTGTGCAGTTACGATCTATCTAATCTCTTGATAGTGTGCATATTCCCAATCAACACGCGGTGATAGGAGGGGAGGGCTAATTCTGAGATATGAGAAATTATATTTCGACAAATATGAATTCCTCTGATATACCCTGGCAGCAGTTTGCTAGTGACAATTATTCCGGGATTTGTCCAGAAGCCCTTGAATATATGATACAAGCGAACAATTCCCATGAGTATGCTTATGGCGAGGATCGTTGGACCCAGCGAGCATGCGATTTATTCCGGGAGCTGTTTGAAACGGATTGTGAGGTGTTCTTTGTCTTCAATGGAACTGCGGGGAATGGACTGGCGTTGGCTACCCTTTGTCAACCATACCATAGTATTGTATGTCATGAATTGGCTCATGTTGAGACCGACGAATGTGGTGCTCCGCAGTTTTTTTCTCATGGGGCAAAGCTATGGCTTGCTTCGGGGGAGAATGGGAAGGTTGATCCTCACAGTGCAGAATACCTTGTAACCAGGCGAACAGATATTCACTATCCAAAGGCGAAGGTGATTAGTTTGACAGAGGCAACTGAAGTTGGAACAGTATATACACCTGATGAACTTGTATCCATTAGAGAGGTGGCAGATAAGCATTCGCTAAGGCTACATATGGATGGTGCCCGCTTTGCCAATGCAGTTGCTTCTCTTAAGGTCAAACCTAGGGAACTAACAGTCGATTGTGGAATAGATGTGTTATGTCTCGGTGGCTCTAAGAATGGGCTGGCTGTGGGAGAAGCCGTGGTCTTTTTTGATAAAGGATTGGCAGAGGAATTTGCTTATCGGTGTAAGCAAGCAGGCCAATTGGCATCCAAGATGAGATTCATGGCTGCACCTTGGGTGGGTGTGCTTGAAAATGGGGCTTGGTTGCGCTATGCCGAGCATGCTAATCGGTGTGCTGACATATTAGAGGAACGCATTAAGGCAATCCCTGGTGTAGGGATTATGTACCCTAGAGAGGCCAACTCAGTTTTTATTGCCCTACCGGATGCTGTTGTGGAATTGCTTCATCAAAAGGGTTGGCACTTCTATACGTTTGTTGGAGTGGGGGGGGCTCGCCTGGTGTGTTCGTGGGATACAACCGATCAGTCAATTGACGCTTTCATCCAAGACCTCAGTGATTGCCTTGGCCGTGTTGTTTAAATTGATGACACTAATGTGATTGAAACCTCTTGGGATGGTTTTGTTTTATCAGGGTTGTGAATAATACCATAGTCATTATGTATAACTTTTGGTTGAGCTGTATATAGATAGGAAGGGGGCGCTGATTGTCGAAATGGGAATTCACTAGGGGACTTCATGATATTGGTAACGGGGTATATGCTTATCTACAGCCGGATGGCTCTTGGGGATGGAGCAATGCAGGATTGGTTGTGGATTGTGGACAGTCTTTATTAGTAGATACGTTGTTTGATCTCCCCATGACACATGAGATGCTGGATACACTGCGAACAGCAACCCCTGGTGCTGAGAGTATTGATATCCTGGTGAATACTCATGCCAACGGAGATCACTGCTATGGTAACCAGTTAGCTGAAGGCGCCGAGATAATAGCCTCAATAGCATGCGCAGAGGAGATGGCTCAGATGCCGCCACAAATGCTGGCACAAGTGGCTCAGTCTGCAGCCGATATGGGTGAGATGGGAAATTACTTCGCTCAATGTTTTGCTAGCTTCAACTTCGACGGGATTTCATTACCCAGAGTCAGTAGGACATTTGATGGGAGTTTAGATTTATTTGTTGGGTATAAAGAGGTTCACTTGATTCAGGTTGGGCCGGCGCATACTCTGGGAGATGTGATAGTCTATGTGCCCCAGGACAGAGCCCTCTTCGCAGGAGACATCCTATTTATTGGTAGTACGCCGATAATGTGGGTGGGACCTGTCGGTAATTGGATCCAGGCTTGTGATCTTATCCTCTCCATGGATGTTGATGTGATTGTCCCTGGACATGGCCCAATTACAGACAAGCGAGGGGTTGAGGATGTCAAGGGCTATTTCCTGTATATCCATGATGAGGCCAAGAAGCGATATGAGGCTGGGTTTTCACCTTCCGAGGCTGCAATGGATATCCCCTTAGGTGAATATGCCTCATGGGGTAATCCGGAGCGAATTGCAATCAATGTCCTCACGCTGTATCAGGAATTTGATATCAATCGTCCTGCATCGAATATATTTGAGTCGTTTGGTCTGATGGCAAGGATTGCACAGAGATAGGCTCCAGCTGAGGATGTAGTGTATAAGTGATTCGTGTTCGCACATGTAATAGCTATGGGTAGAAGGGGGGTGCTGTGAGTAGACGGGATGGAATGATCAAACGTATCAAACAATGGTGGGTGGAGCTAGCAGGTTTATACAGACATTTTGCCGTTTATATGGTGGTCATCATTCTGATGGTACTCATAGACGGGATTACTGGTGGAAGTTGGTGGTTTTATTGGGCGGCGATTGGATGGGGAGTTGCTCTAGTAATGCATTCGATTTCTGTATTAAGCACTGGATGGGAGGATCGCAAACTAAAGGAAGCGCTGGAGAAGGAAAAGGAGAAGGAGAAGGAGAAGGAGATAACTCGGGAGAAATAGCTTTCACTTATGTGAGCGTATGGTAGTGCTGATCGGCATAAGTCTGGTTATTTTGTATATTGTATGAAGGAGTATTTAATCTATTAAGTGGAAGCTCACTGATTATACTATTACCTAACTTATATGATAAATTTGCCATGATATTAACCAATTATACCTTTACTTTTACTTTGGCGTTGTAGTATACACCATAGCGGCTCAGTGGGCTACGAACATACTTTTGGCATTACAGCTCACATAAGATGGAGGTGTGTTGTGCAGAGTCGAGTTGAAAAGAAACCGCAGAACCTTATACCAATGTGGAGCACCAGAGGGCTGATATATATCCTTATAACGTTTGCATTCAGCGCGGTCCTACTTATTGGATTATATGGCTTGCTCACCAACCGATTACAGGTGCAGGAGCTCTTGGCCCTTCTTGCGGTTCCGGCGCTACTATTAGGAACGGTACTTCCTGAGTTGCTTCGCGATAAGAGGGCCCAAGACTTTAGTATCCCAGAAGACACAGCCGTTCAGCTCAAGTTACAGAATGGAGCGAAGTCCTCTATTATACCGTACAATGAGTATGGCGATAGTATGTTGCATGAAGAGACGCAGGATGACTTTACCTCTACAGATATACCGGATGCTGTGATTAAGAACCATAGATGATGTTCATAGTATAGTAAAGGTTACATTCTTCATATAGTGTAATGGCGTTCACTGGATTTGTCTGGGTAGATATGTAATAGAATAAACCTGTTAAAGTTCGGTCATTCCGGGGCGTCTCCAGGGTTTCACAGCTCGTTCCCTGAGTTGTGAAACCCTGTTATTATATAATAGTACTTGTGTATCCATCACTACAGTACTAATGTGAAATGTGTCCTCTATGCCACAAACTGATTGTTCAAGGTTAACCTGTGCCCCAAGCCTCATTGTGTTGTTGAATATCCTTGTCGAGGCGTTGATTTGCTCTCAGATATCCAGGAGTATGAAGATACCTATAATTGACCTATTGAAGATATGAATGCTAGACTGACGCTCATCGTAACTAATATGGATTACGTCAATAGATCAGAATCCTTAGTGTATTGCCACAAAGGTATATGTGTATGGCTTTGGTGACTATCAATGGAGATGACCTCTACTATAAACAGGTTGGCTTGGGAATTCCAGCACTAGTGATGCATGGTGGATTAGGGCTAGATCATACATACCTTCATCCTTGGCTTGATACCCTGGGGCAGATTCTTAACTTAGTCTACTATGATCATCGATGTCATGGTCGCTCTGGACGGCCTCCTATTTCTACATTGACTATGGCCCGACTTTGTGATGACGCTGATGCATTACGTCGATATCTTGGCATTGATAAGGTTATAGTAATAGGGCATTCTTTTGGTGGTTGCATAGCCCTAACATACGCTCTACGTTATCCTCGATGCATCAGCGGTCTAGTACTACTTGATACAACACCATCGTTCAATCATGGCAGGGAGATTGTTGAGAACGCTCGTCGCAAGTCCCTTAGTGAAAACGTATTTGCACGGTTGGGTGCTGCACCACCCATGGATGATGGTGAGATGGAGGCGGATTTCCGTGCCATTCTACCACTGTATTTCTATGAATACGATTATACTCTTGCCGACCGGTTGTTTGCGGATACCGTTTGGAATGCTGCTGCTTGTAGACAAGGTCAGAAACTGATGGATGAATATGATATTACTTCTTCGCTTAGAGAGATACATTCTCCTACCCTCATAATTGCTGGTCGAGACGATTTCATATGTTCTCCCAGCCGGGCCTGTATTATCCATCGGGCTGTTCCCAATTCAAATCTGATGATTATTGAGGAGAGCGGGCATTTCCCATATGTGGAGCGGCCGGATGAGTTCTTCTCAATTGTTTTGAACTGGATATATCAGCACAATTATTCTTAGTAGTAACCTCTCAGGTGACTTGTAGTCGTTTATGCTAATGATTATGCATGTTCGAGCTGTCAAGGATAAAGCTAGGGTGGACGCCTGTTTATTTGTATCTTATGGGTAGGTTGACGCCAGCCTTCCGGTTACGAAACATTTCTATGAGAAATACAAGCATACTAATCTAGGGGGCATTAGACATGAGTAAGACACGTGAAGTAGCCAAGGATGTTTTTATGATTGATACGGAGATGTATTCCATCCCCGAATTTACTGCTGTTTACCTGTTGGCTGAGGATAAGCCAGCGCTGATAGAATCTGGTCCTGCAACTTCTGCCGAGACAGTGCTTGCCGGAATTCGCCATTTGGGTTTTGATCCCAAGGATATCGAATATGTCATTGTTACACATATTCATCTTGATCATGCAGGTGGTGCAGGTACGTTGCTTTCAGAAATGCCCAATGCCCAGGTGTTGGTGCACCCGATAGGAGCAAAGCACCTTGTGGATCCATCAAGACTAATGGCCTCTGTAAGACAGGTTCAGGGCGATAAGGGCATTGAACGTGATGGGCCTATGGTGCCTATTGATCAAGAAAGAGTTAAATCGGTGATGGATGGGGAAATAATCGAACTGAGTAGGGATCAACAACTGACAATCAGTCATACTCCAGGGCATGCCAGACACCATATTTGCATTTATGATTCCAAGAACAAAGGTCTATTCACGGGAGATGTAGTTGGAGTCTTATCTTCCGACGAAAATATCCTGATCCCCACTACGCCTCCCCCGGATTTCGACGTTGATTTGTGTATTCATACTGTAAAAGAACTAATGACATTGGATGTTGAGATGCTGCTATTCACCCATTTTGGCGTTACGCGTAAAGTGGAATGGGCTTTTCAAGAGGCTGTTCGTGAGGTGGAGCTATGGGATAGTATAGTTAAGGATTCGGCGCAGGAGGGAAACCTTGAAAAAGCTGCTGAGCTCCTCCAGCAACAAGCTGCTAAAGAGCTCTACCCCATTCGAGAGAATAAGGCTTTATATGATTATCAGGTATACGACTTCATGCCAGTGTGTGCTGCTGGATATATGAACTATTATCAGAACAAGAAGAATAAACCCTAGGTTTCGGGGGGGATCATATTGGATAGACAGTCTATTTGCTCTAGATTGGTTGTTTGCGACGAAACGCCGCTTTGTGGATTTGCTATTAGTGGGATGATTTAGAAATAGACAGCAATCCATATGCATTCCTGATCGGGATCCGTCCATCTAACTCGATGCTTGATGTGTGCAGGTATTAGTATATGATCTCCAGGCCCCAGGGTAGTGATACTTGCTTGCCCTTCGAATTCTAGATCTGCTTTGCCTTTGAGCAAGACCACCCATTCATCCTCATCTTGATCATACCAGAAACCAGGCGAGGATGAATGTCCTTTGGAGACGATGCGCTCAATTTTGGCCCTATGACCTATCGCCAGAGTATCAACAATCTCATGGGGCAGGTCTTGAGGGATACCGTCAAAGAGGTTCTGTACGATCATTGTAACTTTTCGGTTAAATCATGGGATTGATTTGATTCCATCTCTTTGCAGGTTAGCCATGGGTCTTCTTCATGAGCCAAGCCATATTTTTCCCAAGAGTTGTCATAGTCTGTATGGCTTCAGCATCCCCTGCAACGTCTCCGGGCATCATACCAAGTCCCATGTTCCAGTAATTGGCCCCAGGGACTATCATCTGGCTAATTAGGAAGTAGTGGTTAATTGTGTCATAGGCATGAATACTGCCCGCTCGCCTTGCTACCACCACGGCTGCTCCCACCTTGCGACTGAACATATCACCATTTGCTTTGGCTACCATGCCCGAGCGATCGATTAATGCCTTTAGCTCGGCAGTTACATCGGCGAAGTACGTGGGCGAAGCGAGTATGATGCCGTCTGATGCTAGCATCTTTTCTATGCACTCGTTCAATATATCTGTGCTCACAGAGCAACGCTTGTCTTGGTTTTGTACACATTTGAAACAGGCCATGCATCCCCTGATTGGCTTGCCTCCAATATGCACTGATTCTGTCTCGATCCCTTCCTTGGATAGTTCATCGAGTATACGATCGACGAGAAGGGCTGTATTCCCTTCTTTTCGAGGGCTGCTATTAAAGGCTACGACTTTCATATTGTTGATCTCCTCTTGCTATGGTTCTCTGTTATGGGCACTATTCTTAATAGGGATATGGTTTATGGTTGTAGTGGCTAATATTAGCAGGAGTGAGTTTGCTACACTAGTTTCTTGTAGCGTTGATGACAATCCAGCTCATCTTACCCCTCGCCATGATCTCTCCTCCACTTTCCCAAAAGGTGAAGTAATCCTGTTCGAATTTATCTATAATACTCTTGTCTTTCGTTTCCCTGATCATGTTATAGGCATCCAACCAATGAGGGCCCATGGGTATTGCTCGTGTTTGACAATCTCGAAACGGGAACTCGTAAACTTCAGAGCTGTTGATAGAAAATCCCGCTAATTCATAGAGAGTTGTTAGTTGGCTAACAGTGAAGAAACGGAATTCGGCTCCATGCGCCATCTGGAAGGCTTCCTCGATCAGATTAACCAATGTCTTCTCTTTTTCATCCTGAACGTCATTTAGTATAGGGTCCAATGAAACTAGTCGTCCGCTGTTCTTGAGTATCCGATGGATTTCCTCCATGGATTGTTTAGGGGAGGTGAAGTGGTGGAGGCTGAGCATGAAGCAAGCGGCATCGAATGATTGGGAAGCGAATGGTAAATCCTCGGACCTACCACGCACTATGAGCACGTTCTTCAAGTCTAATTTCTGTATTTTTTCCTTCGCCACACGGAGCATTCCATATCCCGAATCTATACCTGTCATTAAACCGTTGGGAACCAGTCCCGAGAGCTGGAGACCAAGCCTACCGGTACCGGTACCTACATCTAGTATGCGGTCCCCTTCCCTGGGATTTAATTCATCGATGAGTAATTGCGTTAAATGTTGCAATATGCCCATCCTGGAAACACGCTCATCGAATTGAAGTGCTCTCTCGTAGCTCTGATAATCATACATATCTGATTGGTTCATTCGCATACCCTCTCTTATCTTATTGGGATAATTGATAGTCGGCTTTCTAACTTTGTATCGTTATTGATCTATTACTATCTATCTAGAGTAGATGAGAGCTCTAGCTGCCATGCCACCTGAAGCGAGTAGTCATAACTATCAATGTATATATGACACAACAACATTCTCATTTGCCCAACATCCTCTCGCACGGCTAGTAGGCCTTTCGCAAATGGGAGTTGTATCTGTCATTACCTAGCTATGGGGAGACAAATGCTTAACTACTTTTGTTGTTGTATCTCTTAGTATCATACTCCTCTCCTTTTGGGATGTGAATTGAAGTATCGAGGCGATTAGCGGGTGATTACCGTAAGTGTGGTTCGATTATAGTTTCTTGTTTGTGACTTCCTAGGGAATGTCATATATCGTGAAGTTAGGATAATGTACTCCGCTATCGCACTTTGATGTTCTTAAGGGACCTCTGAATAAGTCAAGAACGTCATCTTTTGCCGAAGCTATTCATCTTGGTAATTGGGACTTGATCAGAGCTTTCTTAAGTAGATCCTCTGTTACCTTTGGTTGTTAATAGTTATGTATAGTTAACCTGTCTTTATCTGGATTGTGCATATTGTTACCTGAATTGATTTCTTTTCTTACCAGCATTTGAGGCTTCAGTTGTCGACCAGGTAAACCTCCGTTCTCCCATCTTTTTCTTGAGGTTATGCAGCATTGACTGTACTTTGACCAGTATATTCATACTGTTAACTGGTGCAGTAATAGACTTGTTTGATGCCAGTATTGTACTTCTTTCTTTGTTAACCATGGATTCATGACAAGGTATGCAATATTCACGTGACCTTACCTCCATTATTCATATTATTATAGGATTTCTTAACCTTACCCCTATACAATAGATGTCTTACTACGTTGATCATAGGAAGAAAAAGGGGGGAGGTGTTATCCGATGCTTAAGGTTTTTCGGAGAGAGCGAGGATTCACCTTGCTAGAAGTTGTGGTTTCTCTATCGATTGTGGCATTGATCACGCCTGGTATAAGCATGGCAATTCTGCAGACAATGACTGTTCCAGAGGCTACGAATGCAGAAATGTCTATCAGCAACAGCTTTAGCCTCGCTGCTGAGCAAGTAACCAGTGATTCCAATGAAGCTGATGTTTTTATCGGTGTTAACGATAGCGAATACTCTACATATGTTCCTGATGGTACAGAGTCAGACTATGGGGCCTTTGTTGACATAGGTGATGGCAGTGGAGTTGTTCGCGTTGTTAGGTACTACTTCGATAATGGTAATCTGTTTAGAGATCCTAGTGCAGATGGGGAGCCATCCACGGTTGTTGCTGGGGGAATCGCCGAATATGATGATGTTAGCTTTGTGACAGATGTCAATGGTGATGCCGTATTGGTTACGGTTGCACTTACTGAAGGATTGACGATGAAGCAGGATAGCTTCGTTGTTGCGCTGCGGTCCTTTGATGGGTTCCGCTATAGAAGGCCCATCACAGTTACCTACAATACAGGATTGACTTTAGAAGATCGACAGGTATTGGTTTCGCTCAATGCGACTAACTTCGATTTCTCACATGCAGACGATCAGGGTGATGATCTTCGCTTCCCAATGGAATACTCGGTTTACGAGCTGCCTATTTCCCTGTCTGGGGATGGTGTGGATGAATGGATTGACCATCCGGTAGTAATAGAGATTGCAGATGCTGATGCGTTGGCGAATATTGCTCAAGGAAACGACCTACGGTTTTATACCACTCAGAGCAGTAGTCCGTATGGAGCAGATGGAGTTGGAGAAGATGATTCTCCATTGGACTATTGGTTGGAGGATTTCTCCGATACTAATATGACGGTGTGGGTTAAAGTGCCTAGTATCCCTCCAGAGGGAACCCAAATCTATATGTATTATGGAAATACATTCTCCAAGCCGAAATCTGATGGCAGTGCATTCTTTGATTTCTATCGCAACTTTGATGACGGGGATATTAGCGATTGGACCCCCGATAAGGGATCCTGGGATGCTGATAATGGTTATCTTGCCTCTCACTCCGGTGAGGGATGGATTGCACACAATGACTTTATGACCTTTATAGGCCAGGAGTTTATAGCGGAGATATTCTGCGAATCTCCAGCTGCTAGCGGGGCCCAAGGCATAATATTTGGGTATCAAGATAAGGATAATTTCTATGAAGCTATAATGACAGGTAAGGATACTATTCAGCTATGGAAATATACCAAACCATCAGGCGGAGGTACGAATAATGTTATGCTTGGTGAAGCATCTTTTACACCCGACGAATATGTTTCCGGTCAATGGTATGTTCTGAGGGCGCAATGGATTTCGGCTAGTGAAGCTAAAGTGTTTCTAGAGGAAATGGATGGCACTATATTGGCTTCGATACATGTGACTTTAGATATGGAAACATGGGAGTCTGGATTGTTAGGTGTCAGAGGTGACCGGGAGGGTGGATTAGATAACCTAAGAGTAGGTGATATAGATGATGGATCGGTACCGACCTTTTATCCAACTGTAACAATAGGTACTGGCTTACCAGTACCTATTGATGGAGGCATATTACTCTTCACGTATGCGATCCAGTCCTGGGATCCCAGCGGGGATACTGATTCTGAAGTTCTGATAACGCTTCCCTATGTACCACATTCGGAGGTAGGTGAGTCTGATCCTAAGATCTACATGTACTATGGCAAGGATGGTGTGCCAAGTTTGGATTCTGGAATTATTGGAACTCCTCAAGCAGATGTAACAACTGTCTTGGGTGACGAGCAATCCATATGATGTTATGGTATTAAAGTTATTCGGTTATTTGTTGATAGTCTATAATATAAGAAAGTCCTAACTGATTAGGCAAGGATAAAGATGAGTTGACAGGAAATGGGGTGGGCCCTTCGATGTAGTTACACTTATGCGTCGAGGGGCTTTTTTCTATTACCTTGAAAACAAGTAATCGTTCACCTGCTCCTATGTTGTTATTGAGATAGTGAGGGTAGAGGATGAAATTCCAAATACCAAGCTCAAATTTCCAGCAAATTTCAACAACCAGCTGAAAAAAAAGGAAGGTGAGCTAGCGTGTTTTGGTCATTGGAGCTTGTATATTGTCTGGGATTTAGTGCTTGGAATTTGGGATTGAAGCATCTGATTGGCTACTACAGTGGCAAATCATTAACTTAATGATATTGCTCTTCAAGGGATAGGAATTTCAAATTCCTATCCCCCCGTGGGGTAGATAGCTAGAGAGAGCGGGCTCCCTCCTGTTGACAGTGCTATCTTGTCGTCAACTAGATTCCACTTTCAGACTATGTCATTATGTCATCGTGAGGAGTACTTTCTATAAATTGGAAGCATGATGTGGCGATCTCTTCTTTGCGATGAGATTGCTTCACCTGCGGTTCGCAATGATATGGTATATATAGCTGGTATTTCATGACTATGACATGATCAGATTAAATAGAGGAGATCGAGGCTAAAGCCTCTCCCACAGTTTTCCTTATTGTGGGAGCCCCTTCAGGGGCGATCAAGATGTAACCCAAGTTATTTTTTATAGGGCAAAATTCCGATGTGACATTATTGAACGGATGGTGTATTTGGTTTTTGAGGAAGGGATCGAAGTATCCTTTCTCTCGATGTTGCTTTTGCCCATGACATCGACGTTCGATACCCTCTTATATGCGGCAGCGCCGAAGGTGATCGTCATGAGGGAGTCTTGCGCTAATACACTTACCCAATAATTCGGATACTTGTCCTTTAACTATGTGTGTATCAATATACACGTACCCCTGACCATCTTTTTCCTTTGACTGGAACGTTGTTAACTAGACTCTTCACGTGAATTGTCCTGTTTGTTCGTTTTGTTACTTGATTAGTGGGGAATTCTTACCCCACGTTCAGAAAGTGGTATACCCATTTTATAGTATGTTATCCATAGTATTTACATTGTTAACTTAAACACTAGCTCTTACGATCGTCCTCATTACGGCTGTTAACCTCTATCTTAACTCAATTATTACGTTAAGATAGTATAAGTTAACTGAATATTACTTAAGCTCTTCACATTGTTGCCCGTTTTCTTAACCTTGCCCTTGTAGAATATCTAGTAGACGTACAAGGGGGAGGGGGCGTCACATGTTTAAGACGAGAAAAAAACAACCAGGATTTACTCTGTTAGAACTTGTGATTGTGTTGTCAGTCATATCTATAACTATGCCTGTCTTGGGCTCGGCAATATATCGGACAATTGTTACACCTGAGGATACGAGCTCTTCATTGGGTGTTAGCAATAATCTTAGTCAAGCTGCTGCGTGGATAACCGACGACTGTGGTGAATTTGAGGTCTATTTAGATGTCAATGATGCCGACTATGATGATCTTATTGATACTGCTACAGATATGGATTATGGTGCCTTTGTTGAATTGGATGACTCCGGTATTGCTATCAGTCATGTGCGCTACTTTTTTGAAGATGGCAATCTGATGAGATCAACAAGTGAAGATGATGACGCACCTCTAGTCGTTGCTCGTGGAATAGTGCGATATGAAGATGTAACCTTTGAGTTCCTAGGTGATGCGGTGCAGATTACGGTTGTTATTACAGATGGGGATACATCCAAGTCAGAAACATTTATGGCGAAGCTGGAAGTCTTTGGGGGACATAGATGCAGAACTCCAATCACTATCACCTATGATGGTAGTGGACCAACCACATTAGAGGATTGTCAGGTTATGATTACTCTGGATTCAGAGAACTTTAATTATTCGCATGCTGGTGATACAGGGAATGATCTTAGGTTTCCCTCTGAATACATTTTGTATGAGCTGTGCTTGGATATACCTGGGGATCCAAGTAGTTCGGAACCAACTTCCTATGATGCTACTATTGTGATCAGCCATGCCGAAACGCTGCAACATATAGCAACCGCAACCGGTAATGATTTGAGGTTCTACGCCTCTCAGAGTAGCCAGCCTTATGGTCCAGATGGATTTAGCGAAGGGGATGGCCATTTGTCCTACTGGGTTCAAGAACTGGGTTCATCAGAATTAGAGGTGATAGTCAGGGTGCCAGATGTTCCTGGGGAAGGTACATCTGTATATATGTACTATGGTAATCCTTTTGCTGCTCCTAAATCGGATGGCAGTATTTTCTGTTCTCACTATTGGGGCTTTGATGACGATTCAGACCTTGAAGATTGGGAAGGCGCTTGGGGCAAGTGGGAGGTTGCTGAGGGTTGTCTGCAATCTCATCCGGGTGCGGGGATAATCGCCTATGGAGACGAAGACGATGTTACCTATGACATCTGTGTAACTGGACAGGAATATGAGGCATTGATATGCGGTCCATCGCCTGCTACAAGTGATAGGCAGGGTATTATCTTTGCATACCAGGATCGCGATAATTACTATGAAGCAACGGTTGTGGATAATGATACATTGGAGCTTTCTGTATATTGGTTCAACAAAGGTAAGGGAGGTGGAGGCAAACACTCATTGGAGCTAGCTGTGCAGGAACTCGATGAGGGATGTGTCCTGGAGGAAAACGAGTGGTATATTCTCAGGGTGCAGTGGATAGCTGTGGATCAAGTTATCGTTGATTTGGTTGAACGGGAGAGCGGTGATACGATTGCTAATATAACCTATGTTGATGAGGATGAGTATATGATGGGGTGGGAGTCTGGCCAGTTAGGCATTAAGAGTAATCGTGCAGGAAAGATAGATTACATCTCGGTTCGTGATATTCCTGATCCTGGTGAATTTGTACCGCAAGTTGTATTAGCAGGTGATGCCGATATCAATGAGACGCAAGTGGCACGTGGGACCGAAACCGCAATGTTCTCCTATTGGGTGGAGAGCTGGAACATAGGGGGTGAATCCTTGGTATGGATTCAGCTACCCTATATTGCAATGGGTGAAAGTGTGCTTTATATGTATCACTGTGATCCTGATGCGCCCAACCAAAGCGCAGAGATGAGTGTTTCTTTAGCTGAAGGATTGACTGCATCGGTTGGCCTTGAGCAGTGGATGTAAACTGATGCTCCTTGTTTCGTGGCATTTCACATTGTGTTAACCGTTCATCAGAATATCTTCTGAGGAACAGAACGAGAAATATCCCTTGGTGGGGGGATGGGATGTTATCCGCTCAGAATGATAAGGGATACTGGTGGACGGTTACACATTGCGAATGATGACCTTGATGATAGTTACCCTGTGAGAGCGAGTAATCTAGTAATTCATCTTATTAGCAAGCTGGGCATCATAGCAGGGACTCTGGGGCACCTCCGACCCAGAGTCCCTTTTCTTATATGTATCAATAGCTACAGTATTGATAATCTTCATGATGATTACCATCGGTTTCCATTATTGTTGGATTCCCTTGTTCACTGGCCTGCTGACAAATAAACATGTTTCAACCGTATTGCTGATTGGAGTTGCCTGTCACCGAAGCAATATCACTTTGGTTTGTTCCCTGCAAACCTTTGAACGGTGTTTGGCACGAATTGCTGTATTTCTGACGCTGATTCCTCTAGATGCCTTGTTAACCGTTTGTTATCTCGATATATAAAGAAACTATACTAATCTTTAACTAAACTAATTAATTATACAATCAGCCACTCAGCTATCAGTATATCATGTATCATATTTAATAATGGAGTTAATTCTACTTTCTATCGTTATATTCAATATTTACACAATATTTACAAAAAGTAACGTTAATTTCCTGAAGTGTTTTCCCACCAGTTCTTTATTTTTTCTTTTATCTTAACTTTATCTTAGTACAATGTTTTTTATTTTCCGAGGATTGGAGGAGGTGCTCGGATGAGGTGGAACAAACAACAAGGTTTTACAATACTCGAAGCTATAATCGGAATAGGGATTATTGCCTTGATAACACCGGCTTTAACTACAGGTATTAGTCAAACAGCAGGTGTATCCGAGGATACAAGTGCTGCTCTGGAAACTAGTAGTAGTATTAGCCAGGCTGCAGAGAGCATAACCGCGGATTGCAATGATGTTGAGATATATCTAGATGTGTCTGATGAAACTTATGTAACGCTGATCCCGGATGCAACAGATATGGATTATGGTGCCTTTGTCGAGACGAATGATTCTGGCGAGGTCGTGAGTTATGTGCGGTACTATTATGCCGATGGCAATTTGATGCGGATCAATAGCGAAGGCGATGATGGTCCTGATGTCATCGCTACGGGGATTGCTGAATCCGATGATATAATTTTTAATCTTAGTGATGGTACCGTTCAAGTTACAATGACTGTCACCAATGGTGATACGATAAGACAAGAAACCTTTCAAGCCACACTGGAAGGCTTTGATGGGTTCAAACACCGGATTCCTGTTACCCTCAGCTATAGTGGAGGGGCTGATCTATTGAATAATAAGGTGCTCATTACTCTAGATCGTGATGAGTTTGACTATTCGCATATCAATGGGGAGGGAGTGGATATCAGATTCCCTATTGAATACACGTTGCATGAGTTGCAACTAACAATACCAGGGGAACCAGAATCAGATCCAACTAATTATGTTGCCAAGGTTTTGATTACCGATGAAACGGTGCTTTCTCATATTGCACATGGTAATGATCTGAGATTCTACGACGATCAGTGTAGTTCACCATATGGGGAAGGCGGTTTTGATGAGGGTGACGGGGCCCTAGGATATTGGATCGAGGAGCTTACCGAAGATCAGCTGGTAGTTTGGGTTTGCGCCTACGCCGTTCCTGAAGAAGGTATTGATATCTATATGTATTACGGTAATACCTTTGCTCCTCCAAAGTCCGATGCATCTATTCTCTATGATAACTACTGGGATTTCGCCACCTTGGAGGGTTGGAAAGCCGAAGATGGTAAATGGGATGTTAAGGATGGATGGCTAAGGTCTAATAGTGCAAATGGCCGAATTATTTATACTACAGATGTTGTTACATCAGTAGGCCAAGCGTACTCCGCTATTATCATAAGTCCATCTCCGGCCGCTACTGATAGACAGGGAATTATATTTGCCTATCAGGATGATCATCACTACTACGAGGCATCCGTGAAAGGTGATGATAACCTGCAACTTATAGTTGCTTCATATGAACAAAACGGGAATGGTCAAGGAGCTGATAAGGTGACCGTCGTAGCAGAGGTCGCGCTTTCTGAAGGGATGGATGCAGAAACGTGGTATTTGCTGAAAGTGGAATGGGTGGATGCCGAAAGCGTGAACGTGAGCCTTGAGGAATTGGATGGTACAGTGCTCGGTACCATAAGCCACGACGGTAGTGGTGATGATACAGACTTGAATCCGGACATTACTTCTGGGTACCTTGGGGTTAGAGGGAATCGAGAGGGTGGACTAGATGACCTTAGGGTGATAGTCGAAGATCCTGATGCTGAGGATGCTTTCACCCCTGAGGCTGTCCCTGGTACCGAAGTACAATGTGCAACCAGTAGCAGCAGTAGCAGTAGAAGTGAGGTGATGTTTAGCTATTCGGTTGGAGCTTGGAACTCAGATGGGGAATCTCAAGTTTGGTTGGAGCTTCCCTATATACCGCCAACAGATACTACGCTCTATATGTATTATGGCAACTCCGACGTATCAAATGGGTATTCAGATCTTTCGGATACCGCTGCCGAAGGTGTGGCAGTTTCCTTAGGCACAGAGGAGTCGATGTAATTAAGTGGATAATCCACAACGCGCTATGTCCTAAACCATGTGGTGAGGGGAGTCCTTAAGAATAATATAACCGAGCTCAGACGGACCTTAGGATGACTGAGCTCGGTTTTCTTTATAGATTGTTAATATAAGGTTAAGTGAGGTGTTTTAGTGGTCTAGATCGGCCATGGCATTCATCTCACGGTCTGGATTTGCCTCAACCTCTTCTAAGATACTTTCTACCTTGGATTCGGGGAGCCAAGTTACTTTGCCGGTTCCAACATCATATATAGCTCCAACCACTTTGGCCTCTCCAGAGTTTACCAAGTCTCTGGTACTAGGGCTGGCCATGAACAGGTCTTCAATTGATTGCCATACGTTCTCTTCGATAGCATAGGGGATGATGTCATCACCATGAATGTCTGGGTGTTCTTCGATGGCACGCTCAACAGCTGGTTCAATATTATCAACCAGCGGAGGTATGTTTATCTCTAGTTCATGTCCCTCTCCATGGACGGCATGGGTTACTGCTGTAACTGCTCCACATTGGGTATGTCCTAGAACCACAAGTACCGGCGTATGTACGTGGGATAGTCCATATTCGATAGATCCTGCCTCATCAACATCACAAACATTGCCCGCGACTCTGATGACAAAGATATCCATAATACCAGCGTCAAATATCATTTCTACTGGAACGCGTGAGTCAGAACATGTAATCACTGTAGCATAGGCGTGGTCTCCCTGGTTTTCCTCTCCAGCCTGCTTGAGACGATCGGAATCTGCATGTGGGTGTGTGGCTTTGCCATAGACAAACCGGTTATTGCCTTCAGTGAGTAGCTCGATGACTTCGTCTGGACTGGGCTTCTCTCCCGCACCGTTCTCCGAGTTCTCATCGGAATCATCACGACAGCCAACGACTGGTATAAGCATAACCATTACCATCATTAGAATTGCTAGCTTGAATAGTGTGTGTTTCATTGTTCCGTTACTCTTTTCTCTTATCGTTAGGTGCTTGCTCGGCTTGGTGCATTGATTCTCCTAATTGATGTGTGAGTCTCACCCCCTTCGTGACGCGAGACCGCATACTCTTCACCACCTCTTTTGATTGCATGCTCTATTCAACATCATAGTTGTACTGTCCATTCGGGTGAATTGACTGAACGCCTTGGTATTATCTAAGTAAGAGACCTGTGAAGAGTATCCCTTGCCCAACTTCTTATCCTGCTGGGCTGTAGTAGCCTCGCGCATGACCATCGGACCACCGAATTCTTGGCAACAACGGGTCTCCAACAGTCTGTATTCTAAAATACATAGTATGTTAATGCTCCAGAAAAGATTTCCACTCATTAGGATGCCATACTAAGTACTTCCAATCATATGCTATAGCTGAGCTATCATATCATAGTTTAGTTAATGTTTCCTTAGACAGTCAATTGAATGTACCTAGTTTATCTGTAGTAGAGTGCCTATGATTTCAGTGTCAAATGAAATGATATGATTCTGAGTTTTGTCAGGTAGATAATGGTGCTCTTAGGTATTAATCATGGATAGAGCAGGATGTCAGTAATGGCTATGAGTTTACGAGTCTACTGGCTTTCCTCCGTAGGTATATGTTTACAGCAGGTGTTGTTACATAGTAACTGACCGTGTTAACTCAATATCGCGGTTTTTTCCAGGATATTTGATTACCTATCAGTCCAGAAAAGGTAACGCAATCCAATTATTATTGTAATGGTTCTTTACCTCGTTAGCTTTGCGTGCCCTGAAGTTTGTTACCCAGTCGATAATATCGTTGTCCATATTATTACCTGCGCCAGAGTTGAGAGGTAATGCCCTTTTATCAGCTTTGTTACTGATTAGTCACCTTAGGTTTTAACCTAACGTTTACTAAAAGTTAATTAGATTTCACTCAGGATTATCCGAAATGTTCGGATTGTTATCTCCTTCATTAACTTAATGTTAGTACAATTTACTACATTCTCGATTTAGGGGGTGGCACTAGAATGCAGAGAAAACGACAAAAGGGTTTTACCCTGATAGAGGCCGTGCTTGGGTTGGGTATTGTAGCCATGATTACTCCTGCTCTTGCTACATCAATAAATCAGACATCCACCGTAACAGAAGATACAAGCACATCGCTCAATATTAGTGCCAGTATCGGCCAGGCTGCTGAGTGGATAACAAATGATTCCAACGAAGTTGAGACATATATAGATGTTACAGATGAGAACTATGCTGATCTAATCCCAGGGGCAACCGAATTAGACTACGGTGCTTTTGTCGAGATAGATGACTCAAGTGAAGTGACGAGTTATGTAAGGTATTACTATGATGATGGTAATCTGGCAAGAGAGTCCAGCAAAGATGGTGGATCAACAAATGTTATTACTAGTGGGATTGCTGAATATAATGATGTAGATATTAAACTAAATGGCAGTGCTGTTGACGTCGTTATTACTGTTACACACAATATGGAATCGAAGCAGGAGTCCTTTCAAGCTAACCTGGAGGGCTTTGATGGTCATAGCCACAGAGTTCCCCTTACTATTAGTTATGATGACGGTCTTACGTTAGAAGATCGTAAGGTGCTAGTCGCTCTCAATTCCGATAATTTTGATTACACTTATGTTGGTGACAAAGGAGTCGATCTAAGGTTCCCTGTGGAGTACTCTCTATACGAGCTTCCACTGACGATACAAGGTAAATTGTATTCTAAGGCAGCTAATTATGATGTTAAGGTTGTTATAACTGATTCAGCTGTGCTATCACATGTGGCGCATGGTAATGATCTACGGTTCTACAACGATCAGTGTAGTACTCCATATGGTGGAAGTGGTTTTGGGGAAGTTAAAGATGCCTTATCCTACTGGGTTGAAGAACTCACAGAAACGCAGATGGTGATTTGGGTACGCCTCACCGATACTCCATCCAAGGGCAGAACGATTTACATGTATTATGGAAATCCCTTCGCCGTGGCGAAGTCCGATGCATCCTTTCTTGTTAAGAACTATTGGGATTTCAGCTGTCTTGATGGCTGGAAAATCATAAGTAAGAAATGGAAAACAACCAATGGTGTATTGTCATGCAAGAATGGTAATGGCTACATTATTTATAATGACGGGGATATGACTAAAGTGGGTCAAGAATATGAAGCAGAGGTATCATCTATCACTGGAAAAACCAATATTGTAGAGAGCATACTATTTGGCTATCAAGATAAGAATAACTACTATGAAGCTAGTGTAACTAATAAGAAGCTCATCCTAAGGGTAGCTTGGTTTGAGAAAGGAAAGCAAGGCCAGGGAAACAAGAAGACAGTAGTAGCCCAAGCACCTATTCAAGGCAAATTTGATAAGGATGAGACATATACCCTGACGGTGCAATGGACGACTGCTAACCATGTAAATGTATATCTCGAGAAGCAGGATGGTACCGTTGTTTCCACAATTGAGCATGAAGGTACCAAAAAGTCAACAGACCTTAGGTCAGATATAACTTCAGGATATCTGGGAGTGAGAGCCAATAATAAGGGGGGATTAGATAATCTCTCCATAAAGACGATAGCTGGTGGTAGCACAGAGTCCCTAAGCCCATTAGCAGTAGCCGGAGATGAAAAGCTGCTTCCTTTGAGCGGTGACCAATTGATGTTGAATTATGAGATTGAGGAATGGGAGACAGACGGAAAATCTCGAGTGTGGTTGGAGATTCCATATATTGCGAAGGGGGATACGCTTCTTCACATGTACTATGGTAATTCCAGTGCATTGAGCCAAAGCGCAAAACTGAAGAGTATCGCTGCGGAAGGTGTTACAATCTCTTTAGATAAAGAGGAATCGATAGGATAACCTGATACTCAAAATCAAATACGTTATTCGCGTTGCTTCGTAATCACCGATGCCCAGAACTCGAGCTCAGCTGCTTTGCCACACGGCTGAGCTCGAGTCTTTTTATTTTAAGAACCATTGCTTTTATCACTGTGATGCAACTAGTTGTAAAGGTGTTATTTCAACAAATAGTCTGTTGTGAAAAATTGTGCTCAATGGGTGGAGATGTCCTCCATTTGACCTTCGATATCCAAATATATTTGCCTGAGCTGTGTGACTTGTTCATCCGATGCATACCAGTAGCCACGTTTTTCTGCCTCTAACAATCGTCCAACGATTCTTGCTGCAGCCCAAGGGTTTGTATCGGTCATCTGCTGCATAACCGCCATGTTAAGCACAATCCTGTCGGTAATGTCATCCCATACCCAGTTTTGTACCTTATCTGTGGTTACTGCCAGGCCGAGCACATATTCTACTCGGTCTGCTATATTGAGGGTTCCATCATAGCCATGGTCAAGCATGGCATCTATCCACTTTGGATTGCAGGTTCGGGTTCTTATACCACGGTTGATAGTATCTGCTATGTCTTCGGTTTTAATTACTTCCTTGGTTGTATCTGTGACAAGTATATCTGGTTTATGATCGGAGAGAGCCTGCACGGTGCAGGAAAGGCCACCTAGGAACTCATAGTAATGATCGAGGTCGGTTACTTCATAGTCGTGATGATCTCTAATCTGTGAACATACATCAACAGTAGATACCAGGTGATTAAATACTTTGGACGAAGTTGTGGCGTGTATGTTATGTCCGTAGATATTACTCATGCTAGTAATATACATCTCAGCCAGTTGGTTCGTGTCCTGCCAAGAGGAGGTTTCTATCAATGTTGTAAGCGGGGTGCCATATTCTGATGCTTGTGGCCCAAACGTCCTGAGATGGCATAGACGCTTTTCCACACCAGCCCTTTCCAATTCCTTAGTATGGCATGCTATTCTGTTCTGGTCTTCGTCCTCGTCAAGTCCCGATACCAGTTTGAATGCTCTATCCAGAAGTTCTATCAGGTTGGGGAATGTGTCCCTAAAAATGCCACATATGGTTATTACTACATCTATTCTCGGTCTACCTAGGTCTTTAAGAGGGATAACCTCCAAATCTGGGAAGTACCCTCCTTCTTTCTGTATAACCTTTACTCCGATCAGGCTAAGAATCAGTCCGATGGTCTCTCCATTTGTATTCATCGTCTCGAAACCCCAAAGTACAATGCCCACATTTTCAGGATATCTACCATGTGCGTTGATATATGTCCTGAGCATCTGTTCTGCCGCCTGACTACCTCGTTCATAGGCTGCGCTAGTTGGTATCTTATATGGATTAAACTGGTATACATTACCCCCCGTTGGAAGTACTTCAGGTGATCTGACAGGATCCCCTCCATGGTTAGGTGTTATGTAATCTCCGTTTAGAGCCTTTCGTATGCCATGTAATTCAGCGTTATCGTTATATTGTTCGATGATCTTTCGAGCGAAAGAAATGGTTTGGGCCGTGTCTTCTGTATGTGTTTGGTGTGGATTGTGATCGTGTACCAAATCAAGTGCTATCGATCTGACTTCTAGCTCTATGTCTGCGAGAATCTGTGCATACGTTCTTCCCTGAATGATGTGATCGGGACTCCTAAGCAATTCATCGTAATCTAGTCCATTCCGATTCGCGATGATTCGATGCAATGATTTAATGTTTCCTCTATCGTAACGTAGTACAAAGGCCATGAAGTCCACTAGGTCATCATCGTCATGCCGATTTTCAAGGACATGGAGACCTCGAGGTATTATCGACCGTTTCATCTCGAAGAGCTGGTCATACAACTCATCAACAGATCCTGTCATGTGTATCTTCTGTGACTTGTTAACTATCTGCTGGTACACAATATCCGATCTTGGTGTATTCTTACTGCGAGCTTCGTAGTATTCATGGATGAGGTCTTCTAGGTCTGCGTATTCGTCGTATAGTCCTGAGTTTGTGAATGTGGGAGACATGTGGCTGATCAATGTGGCATAGCATCTCCTTTTAGCAATGGTAGCCTCCGAGGTATTACCGATCCAGTAAACATAGATGTTGGGCAAGTGTCCGATGAGGAGATCGGGTGAACACTCTTGGGATAATCCCGCTTCTTTCCCGGGTGTAAACTCCAATGTCCCATGGGTGCCAAGATGGATCACCGCGTCAGCTTCTAATCCATTTTCAAGCCATTGATAGAATGCTACGTATTGATGGTGTGGGGGAATGCTCCTATCATGGCATATGAGTTGTGGATTCTCATGTATTCCTCGTGATGGCTGTACTCCGATAAACACATTGCCAATGACGATACCAGGTATGAGTATTTGCTTGCCATGACACATGATCTCTCCCGGTGGCTCTCCCCATACCTCTGTGATCTGGTTGTGAAGAGACTCCGGGATAGTATCGAACCATTTCTCGTATTCGGAAGCTAATACCGTTACACAGTCTGGAGCATCATAGGAATTCCACTCTCCAGAATTCACCAAGCCCTTTTGCAGAAATAGTCCTATGAGTTCTTCTTTGGTCTCTGGCAGGGCTCCAACGGTGTATCCATGAATGTGTAAATCCTGCAATATGTTTAACAAGCTCTGAAAAACATCTAGGTAAGCTGCTCCTCCACCCAGGTTATCTTCTCCAGGAGGATAGTTATAGAGCACGATGGCGATCTTCTTATCTTTGTTTTCTTTTTGTTTTAAGTTAATCCAATTGATGGTTCTTTTTGATATTTTTAAACATCTGTCTTCCATTACCTCCATGCTCCTAGATGGTGCCCCAATTTCCTCATCGTATCCATGATTGGCTAGACCACACGAAGGGATTGGTTCAATACATCCATCTAGTTCTGGCATCATTACAGCGCCGATTAGATCCATAGGTGAAAGCCCAGCTTCGGACTCTTGCCATTTATCTATGGTGCTCATCGCCATTATTGATGTCATTAGGACTGGAGCATTCAATTTCTCGAGCGTATGTAGTGTGGGTATTGGGCTTCCTCCTAGTGGTCCTCCATTCAACCTCCACCAAATGACATGAAGTACTGCATCTACTAAGGGGTGACCTTCTTCAAAGAAGAACTGCTCCATCCCCTTCCAGTATGTTAATTTGCTGGTTTGAAAGGGAATGACATTGGCATCTTGTTCCAATGTTCTGATCAAGTAGTCTGTGGTTGGCTTCGAATCGTTGAAGTGCATCCCTCCGTATAGTAGGATGCCCACTGTTTTATCTCTATTCCAACCTTTCCAATTCTTATATTCCGATAAGCTGTTGAATATATGAGGTGCATCAGGATGGTATATTCCCGATTCCGGAGGAATATTCGGTGGTGCAGCCCTCGCACGGAGCGTGCCATAATTTGAAGCTACATGTATCAATAGGTTTTTAACATTATCAGGATCTCGATAGCTCCAATACTGTATTGCCTGGGTCCAATTTCGCATATGCCTCATTCGACCAACTGGGAAGAATCTGGCAATTTTCATAGCGGGATTATTATTCAGAACACGCCATAACTTATCGGCATCGTATATCACTTCCGTATTCATCTCTTCTAAGTCGAATCCTGTGGCTATAAATCTTCCAGAAATCCATCTCATCAACCACTTCATAATACGAGAGTCGCGACTTGCCATTAACGAATCCATTCTGAATGAATTCATTCTGACCAATCTTATTATTCTTGAGGCTCCACCTACTAACACAATTACAGTATTCTGTGTTTGTGGTAGCATTTCTTGAAGGATCTCGGCAGTTTTGTTACCACCCCTTACATCGACTAATACTATGTCACTTTTGGATAAAGCTTGTCTGAAGTCGACCTCTGGCACCAATTCACCCTCAATATCGTTAACTGAGAACACCTTCATAGTAATCGCTGCATTGTATTCCTCATTTATCTCGCGGAGAGCGAGAGCAATATCCCTGTTGCTAGGCATGACGGTGATTAAGGTGATACTAGTTCGACATGGTTGCATAGCTGTTTTATCTCCTGATGACATTTACACACATTGAATTTGCCAACGAATAAACTTAGTCAAAAAGCTAGGACATTTTTCCAAGATACAGTTGAGCTGATTGTCACTATGTGTCATACACCTTCATCACATAGGTGTTTACAGGAGTAACAAACCTTCGTTATATTTGGACTGTATCGATGTAGTCTATATAAACATCTGAAGTCAGTCATAGCCACTACTATAGAACCACCTTAAGTCGGTTATTCTGGACACTAATGGTTATGTGAAGCCATACTATTATGTAGAGTCTTCCATTACCGTCTAGCGCATTAATTATGTGATGATGCTTAGCATTAGATTTAGAATAGTTCCTAGCTGGAATCACAAAGTCACACGAGTTTATGATTTCATATGAATGTATTAGAAATAATTAGAACCTTATTATGCTTGGTCATGCTGGTCCTATTACCATGATATTGGGTCTACCCAAGTGCTCACCTATTACAACCTCGATTTCGTATATCGACCGGATATTATCCACTGTGAGCACCTCTTGAGGATTTCCTGCATCGTAGACCGAGCCATCCTTGAGTAGCACTATCTGATCTGAGAAACGAGATGCCAAATTAAGGTCATGAATGGCAATAATCGCAGAGCTACCCTTCTCTCTTGTCACATTTCTGAGTATGGTGAGGACGTCCAGCTGATATCTTAGGTCGAGATTGCTAGTAGGTTCGTCAAGCAGGAGGACTTCTGGCTCTTGGGCTAGAGCTCTTGCTATCAGTACTTTCTGTTGCTCCCCGGCGCTGATCTCATTGAAATTCCTATCTGCCATGTGTAGAAGGGATAATGAATCCATTGCTTCATTAACAATAATCCTATCGTCCTTTTTTACTCCCCATGTCATATAGGGTGTTCTTCCAATCAGAACTGCATCGAAGACGGTGCATGGAAATACGTTGTGAGCACTCTGTGGAACATAGCCAAGAGATTTGGCAACCCTCTTTGAGTCGACCTTTTGCATATCATATCCGTTTACAACTATAGTCCCCTTATTGGGTTTGAGCATAGCTGCTATACATTTCAGTAAGGTGGTTTTACCTGAGCCGTTGGGGCCAACAAGTGCTGTAATCTGGCCAGGCCAAATCTCCATGCTTATATCTTTAAGTACAGTTCTTGATTTGTAGTTAAAGCAAATACCTTGAACAACTAACCTCATGCATATCCCCGATTTGTTAGTGTGATGTATATGAGAAACGGAACCCCAACTATGGTTGCCAGGAATGCTACTGGAATATCTACAGATGGTATTAGATTTCGACCAATAGTATCCAAGCCAAGAAGTATTAAAGCCCCCAGCAATCCGGCGCAGGGAAAGATGAAACGGTAATCGTTGCCCATTATCCTTCGTGCAATAAATGGAGCAATCAAACAGATAAATCCAATCAATCCTGTGAACGATACAATAGCAGAGACTATTAATGTGGCATATACCATGGTTATAAAGCGAACTCTCCTGGATTTCACTCCCACTCCTTGTGCCACATCATCACCAAGAGCGAGAGCGTTAAGAGCCAGAGATCGTCTTATAATGAATGGTAATGTTATTACGATTATAATTAGAACGATGTAGATTGTATCCCAGCTAATATCACGTAGACTGCCCCATAGAAGAAGGCCTAATCTTCCACCGGAGGAAAGCGACGAGCTAATTGCTAGGAACATCAACATAAGCGCAATCCCGCATAATATAACTGTTTCAGGTGAGGCTCCTCTTTTCCTAGAGACATAGTAGATTACCAACAATGCTCCCATACCGCATAGGAAACTACTAGCGACAATGGCGAGTTTATCGCTTCCTGCGATCTCGATGTTAAGAAAGATTGCCAATACACTACCTAAACAGGCGGCAGATGATATCCCTAGAGTGAAAGGGCTTGCCATATGATTACGCAGCACTCCTTGTGTGGCCGCTCCCGATATAGCCAGACCAAATCCACCAATTACTGCCATTAATATTCGGGGTAGTCTGATTTCCCATATTATCGCGGTATTATTAGGGTCTGCCTCTTGATCTAGGAATGGTATCTTAGATAGGAGTACCTGAATTACATCAGATAGGCTTACTGATACTTGTGCGGTTGGTGTAGCAAGCAATATACTTGCGATTAGTATTAGTGAGAGACCGATTAGTATCCCGAGTCGCTGCTTGGTGATTGAAGTATAACGATCTGCATATTGAGTCTGTTCCATCGATACCTTTCTTTGCACAGGACAAACTAGCGGAATGGACTTTTCGACCTCTCTTTAGGTACTATATTTATGTCAATTGTATTCAGGGTAGAAGAAGATACCTTGGTACTCTAATCCATGCCATTTTTGTAGCCAGTCGGTGTGAAAAGCTGTGGGATCAAGGTCTTCGAATATATCTGGGTAGAACCACTTCGCTAGATATCCTAACCCCACTGACCATCGGGGTGACAATAGTAAACCTGTAAATGGCGTAGTATAGACATTACCATTTTGTACTGCTGTGATGGCGTTGAATCCTGGTCGCGACATAATTTCGTCACGGGCTGACTTCATCTCATTGGTGTCAGGTTCGCTCGTATAACCCACGGTTAATGGTTTGCTCCCCATAGCCATGTAGTCGTCAACATTCATATAGTCTTTTATAACCACATCGGGATTTTGTTGAACTATCCATTCTGGATTCATAGTCGCATAGTAGGCGCCTTCACCAGAGACATAACCAGGCATTTGCAGGAGCTCACCTCCTTCACTGGAATAAATGTCTCTTCCACCTGCCATGTTTATCAGCTGGTATCCCCCTGTACCTTCCCCGTATGCAACATAGGGAGTAAACCATTCGTAATAGACCTTTGCCTTATCATCTGAATCAATGTGTTTCACTCTATCCTGTATTTGTTGAGCATAAGATTCAGCGTAGGCGATGTATTCTTGGGCCTTGTCTTCCTTGCCAAGGATTTGTCCTAGAATAGAAACCTCTCTGGAGAAGGTCTCTGGTTTGTACAGATCAAGTCTCAATACCTTGATACCCGCAGACGCCATTTTGTCTTCTAAGTGTGGGTAATTGAAGAGCGGATCTGCATAGGCGATAACGATATCAGGGCGCAAGCTGATTATCTTCTCGTAGTCTGGCATAACAGGCACCATCCCAATAGATGGCCTGTCTTTCGTGGTGTATAAGAACTCTTTGTTCCATTTTGATGCCATATCGATGCCTACTACCCTATCATCAGCACCCAATGCCCAAATTGCTTCAGTAGCTGCTGGTGTAAAGCTGGCAATACGACGCACGGGATATGGAATCTCAACATCATTCCCCATACTATCGGTGACCATGACAGACGTTGGCTGGTCTTCTACTGATAGTGTGGTTGAAGTGCTCTCGCCTTCTAAAGAGGCTGTGATTGTGGTTTTTCCTTTAGATAGCGCTTTAACCATACCGGACGAGGTTATAGTTGCGATCCGATTATTTGATGTAGTCCAATCTACTTGAGGAGTGACTATAGTATGTGCTCCATTGCTATACTCTGCCACTGCGCATAGCTGCATAGACCTAGACACTCTAATTCTGGGATTCTCGGGACGTATAGAAACAGAGTGCAGAGATGTACTATCAGTTTGGAGCACCGTCATAGTGGCGAATCCCAACAGGTCTTGCCATGTCACGGTTATGGTTACATCTCCACTTGTCAACGCTGTAGCTACTCCCGAAGGATCGATTCTAATGATTGCTGGTTCTGAGCATGTCCACGTTGCCTCTGAAGAGACGTTATCTACGGTGCCGTCTGGATTAGTTATCATTGCTTGGAGGTGTATATTCTCACCTATTGTTAGGGAAGCCTTTTCCGGAGTCATTGTGAGATGCTTGGTCGATGATATTGGTAATCCTGCCACAATTGTTAGCAAAGAGGTGCCAGATAGCTCTTCTAGTTGGATACTTATACGAGCTTCTCCCTCTGAGAGTCCTGTTGTCAAACCTGAATCAGTAATAGTGGCTATCGACTCGTCGGAACTAACCCAATTGGACATGGTGGTGATATCCTTAGTACTACCATCGGAATAAGTTGCTACAGCTGTGTACTGTAGCGGAATTCCAACTCGGGTTTCTGCAGTTACGGGAGAAATCGAGACTAATACCAATGTTGGCTCCAATTCTGTTTCTTCGTGAGCTGCTTCGGAATCGCCATTATTATTCCCTCCCCCACAACCACATAGCATAGGCAACAGCAAACATACAATAGCTAGAACGATAGAAAGTCTCTTCATCTTGCTCTTTACCTCCATTGGATGGTCTTGATAACTCCTGTTTTCAGAACCTGTTTCGTCATACTGCAGACCTAATGCTCTGTAATAAGAATTCAAGTAATTCCTTTAAAACATCTGGTTGGGCGAGCCAATTGAACATTTGTTCTATAGTATCGAACGTGAGCATGCCTTTGATCATATCGATCATCCCCTGTGGATCCGAACTCATAATGCTCAGCATCTCCTGCAACATGTTGTTGGTGGTAGAATCTAGTTCTTCCGATGGTAGGGTCGAAGGATCGATCAGGCTCTCTACATTCAGTGTGGCGGAGGCGACACTATCTTGGAAAGTGGCAGTGATATTTGTTACTCCTGGTGATAAGGCATTAACCATACCTAGTTCAGTGGTAGTGGCTATATCTGGAGATAGGCTTTGCCAAGATACCTCTGTAGTGACATCCGCAATGCTGCTATCCGAATAGGTTGCTTCAGCTCTGAACTGTGTGCTGTCCGACTCTACTAACTCAACGTTTGATGGTATGAGTGATAGTGATATGAGTGTAGTGGGAGGTAGTTCTTCTATTATCGCTTGAGGGGATACCACCTTGATGCATGTTATGTCATTTCTGTAGTCATGCAGAGCGGTGATGAATGCTATTCCCGTGGAATATGCTGTTGCTAGCCCGTTCGAATCTATTCCCAGTATGTCAGGTCTGGAACTTATCCATTTCATATCATGAGTAACGTTACTCGTATCGCCATTGGGATATAGTGCAGTTACTTGGCACTGGAGTGACTCGCCAGGGTGTAATTCGTTTTCGGTAGTGGTTAGAGAGATTGAGTCTATAGTGAGAGGCTCGGTTACGGTGAGTACTAGGAAACCATTGATCTCTCCAAGCTTAGCGATAATGTCTACAGTGCCGTGTTGCCTCGTGGATAGTATTCCTGCTTCATTAACCTGGGCAATAGTAGTATTGGAAGTGCTCCAATCTACTTCTTGTGTGATGTTGGATAACGTACCGTCTTCATGTTTTGCTAGGGCATTCAAGCTTATATTCTTGTTTGGGCCAAGCTCTAGATTCTGTGGCGTAATCGTGATCTCTGTTAGGGGAGAGTCGAATTGGGATACTTCTGTAGGCGACGAGTTATTAGATGACTCTCCAATGCATCCAGTAATCATAGATAAGGCAAATAAAAAGAGGACACAACTTAATAGCCATTTTGACGTTTTCCTCATCTACATATACCTCTCTTGTAACCGTTCACCCGCTTTATGTCCTCACGGGTCCCGTACTCGCAATGAAGCATTGGGTGAACGATTACCCTCTATTCTTAATTCTGACAACACATTTGTTATTACCGATATGATTAGGTCTTTAGCTCCCCTACCTGGGAGAATTCTCTTGTATGATTATTCACACATCAAATTGTCTTGGGTAGATGGGAGCCCTCGCTCCCATGTAGACTGAAGCGAGGGCGATTGTCTATCTGTAAAAGGTTCTAGTGTCACTGCCTTTTCGGGTATGTCTAGATAACTACTGGTTGGATTGGCATCACTGACAGCCCTCAATAATACTTACCTTACCCTTCTTGGTAAGAAGGGCCTTTGTTTCTTCGTATTGTCACAAGTGCTGCTAATATATGTATGTGCAATAAATTGCGATAGTCCCTCCTAATCAATTATTTTGAAAGTGGACCGATTAAATATTCCTCACACGGTTGACAGGAGTATACTGACAGTCGTATTGGGGACGTATGTTATAAATCTGTTATTGGTCTGATTGCTTGGGTTATTCCCTTTGAATCCAATGTGTCTAGTTGGTGATATGTGCCTCCAGATGCTTCTGCGATCTGTTTTCCATAACCCAAACCAATGCCACTGTCCTCAGAATCGATAACTACTATATGGATGTTCTCTTCCCTAATCTCGTTGGCGAGGTATATTACTTCCTTTGAGACATTGTCTTTTATGGGTACATTACCTTTTCCATCGGAGACAAGAACCAATATAGGTACAATGCTTGGGTTCTTGGTTCTTTCTCTTCTTATGATGTTGATACCCTGACGAAGCCCATCTGGAAGCGGAGTCTTCCCACCTGTAGGTAATTCCTTAAGTCGCTTAGCTGCCAAATCTAAGCTAGAAGTTGGAGGTAACACTATCTCAGCTCTTTCATGCCTAAACGTTATAAAGCTCACCTTATCACGTTTGTGATAGGCTTCTTCGAGAAGCGCCATGACTGCTCCCTTGGCAGCTTCCATTCTCTTCATTGTTCCCATTGATCCGGATGTGTCCACTATAAAGATGATGAGTGATGCCACCTTCTTCTGACGTATCTTTTCCCGAATGTCTTCTTTTTCTATCTGAACAGTCCCCGTCCTTGCAGCAGAAGCTCGTAGTGTTGCATCTAGGGCTATATCGCTGGTCGTATTATGTGGAATTTGGGCACCAACGTACTTACCCATATTGGTGCTAAAAGATTTAGCCCTTTTGCCAAATCCTTGTCTTGGTTTCTGGTCTGTAGTTGGCTCAATTGTAGCTATTCGGGGAATCCCGATTTCGAAAACATGTTCCTTGGCCGATCCTGATTGCTGTGCTTCTGCATTCTGGTTCGTTGGTTGTTGGTCATGTGGAGGGAATTCGTTTGGTGTATCTGTTCCATCCCCTTCTGCTGGGGGAGTTGGGGATTTGTCTATCACTCTCCTGATTTCATCTCTGCATGGAGTATTGTCCTCGAAGGGGAGCCTTCGCATACGATGAGGTAGGACAAAATCCGCTGCTTCTACAATATCATCTTTGGTAACCACGCGGCGTCCATCAAAAGCAGCCAGTGTCTTGGCTGTCCTAGAAATTAGGATATCTGCTCGGTGGCCATCGATACCCAGACTAATACATACCTCCGCAATGCTATTCATGAGCTCGCCGTGGATACTAGTGCTGCTGAGCAATTCCCTGGCTTTTAGTATTCTCAGTTGAAGTGCATCTTGTGCTTCTTGATAGCGGTGGCAGAATGCGACAGGATCTTCCTGGAACTCTTCAACCACCCTCACAACATTCACTCTTTCTTCGACTGTGCGAATTCCTGTTACCTCTACGGACAGTCCGAATCTATCTAAAAGCTGTGGCCTAAGCTCTCCTTCCTCAGGATTCATTGTTCCTACTAGTATGAAGCTTGCAGGATGACAAAGTGAGACTCCCTCTCGCTCGATAGTATTAACTCCCATGGCTGCGGAGTCGAGCAGAATATCTACCAGGTGATCGTCCAATAGATTGACTTCGTCTATGTAAAGGATGCCCTGGTTTACCTCGGCTAGAATACCTGGTTGTAGTGCTGCTATACCATCCTTCAATACTTTCTCAATATCTATCGTTCCAACCACTCTATCTTCTGTAGCACCAAGCGGTAGATCTACTACCCTGGTCTTCTTACGCTCGATCTCCAGTTTTTCACCGGCGTGATATTTTGCATGGCAATTATCACATTGGAGGGAGGGTATAGCGGGGCTACAATGGAAACAACACTTAACAACATCGATTTCAGGTAATAATTCAGCAAGTGACCTAACAGCGGTTGATTTTGCAGTGCCCTTTTCTCCTCTGATTAGGACACCACACAGTGTTGGATTAATGGCATTAAGTATGAGGGCCTTTTTCAAGTTGTCTTGCCCCACCAACGCGGTGAAAGGCAGGACTAGTCTCCTAGCTTGATGTGTCATGATGAAGCTTTCGATTGTAGCTATGTGTATTACTAATACCTAGTTGTTCATCGAGCTAAGTCATACTGTCTTAGCAATTGATTGTCTGATAAGATAATCTCGGTTAGGTCATCAGCGGTGATTTGCCCGTTAGCCATAATGAGGGTCCGTTGGCATAGGGATTGGATCATCTCCATATCATGGGATGCGATGACCTTGGTCATGGGCAAGTCTTGCAGTAATTCAATAAGATCCCATTTCCCTCTTGGATCAAGATTACTGGTAGGTTCATCGAGTACCAGAATCTTGGGATCCATAGAGAGCACAGATGCTATAGCAATACGCTTTTTCTGGCCTATGCTCAACTGGTGAGGGGATCTCTTATCAAAACCTTGCATCCCCATCCAACATAGAGCCTGGTCCACCCGCTGCTGGACCTTCACCTTATCGTAACCAAGATTGATTGGCCCAAATGCCACATCGTCAAAGACGGTTGGCATGAAAAGCTGGTCATCGGGATCTTGAAATACGAGTCCAACTTCTTTCCTGATATGCTTTACGCTATCCTTACATACTTTATTCCCAAGGATTTTGACAGTCCCATTTCTACTCTGAAAAATACCGTTAAGGTGAAACAACAATGTGGTTTTACCGGCACCATTTGGCCCAATAAGCCCTACACATTCCCCCTGCTGTATTTGAAAGGAAACACCTTTCAGGGCTAACCCTCCATTTGGATAGGCGTATCTAAGATCTGTGATGGATATCGCTAGGTTTTCCACTTAGATTCCTATTACGCAACAAGCATTTAATGCAATCGCAAGTGATATGAGTATGGATGCCATGGCTATGTCTAACTTGCACAATTTGAATTCAGTCATGGTCTGGAAATTTCCATCGTATCCGCGAGAGACCATGGCATGATGAACGCGCTCAGCCCTCTCGTAGCTCCTGATGAATAGCATCCCTATTAGCTTTGCGTTAGTTGTCAGCATGTGGATGCTTAGTTTCCTTTCGAATCCCCTTGAAGCAAGAGACCGGGACATTGTTTGCGCTTCGTCAATGAGTACGAAGATGTACCGGTAGGTGAACAGTATAAGCTGTGTAAGCTTGCCTGGGACTCTCAGTTTCTCTAGTGCCTTTATGGTGGTGTCGAATTTCATGGTGGCTATCATTGGCAGTAGTAATATTACTGCTGCTAATGCTCGTACCGCTATAAGCGAAGCCTGTTCGAGACTTCCCGAGGTGATTGTGAGCGAAAAGATATTGGCAATTTCCTTACCTTCGTGACGAGTCAGGAGGATGAGAAGGAAGAGTGGGATAATGAAGAAACCCACCCATGTAATGCGTTTCAATACAAACTCGGTTGGTAACCTGGATGCTATCACCATACCTATGGCTATAGTGAGCCCCACAAGTGCCATCCTAACATCGGGCACCAATACCACTGATAAGATCAGACAGAGTGTTGCTACTAGCTTGGCGCGCGGGTCCCATCTATGTATTGGAGATGTGAGGTCAGCATATCTGTCTATCTCAGGATACTGTATCATCTTCGTTCCCTCTTCTCCTGTTTTTCCAAGCCACATATCCTATTGATATACCTGCAATCCCGACAAGGTATCCAAGTCCAGCTGCTATACGTGCATAAAGCGGCATACTATTATCGTCTACTTGGGTGCCACCGAAAATGGTTTCTTCTGCCCTGTGCCCAGAGTGCTCGGCGACTACGGTCCACTCTCCTGCCCTGGCACTTGGTTGGAATGAGAATCTGCCGTTTTCATCTGTTTTACCTTCTGCATAGATATTGTCATCAGGATCATACACAGTAACATCAGTATCTTGGGCTGCTGTCCCTCCTCCGAAATACACCTCCACTTCCACTTCCTCCACTTGGTAACTGATATGAATGGAGTGTGCCTTTGCAATTGGCACCGGAACTATCATTCCAAATAATAAAAAGGAACTTACTGCTACCGATGTAACCGCTACGGTTAATTTGCTCATCCTAACTCCGCCGATCTTTGACCCTGTAATATCTCCGGTTTGACCTTAACGACGAACTCGGCAAATCCTCCTACAATTACGGCTTCGATTGCTACTACGACTAGATGCGGGACGACAATGCATAGTAGGAGCCATTCTGAATCCATTCCTATGGTAAGCAGACAGAGGTATAGTAGGCACACCCCTAGGCATATCGCCATTCCTCCAGCAATACCCCCAAAGAGGGCGTGCTTTCTGGCGATATTGGACTTCATCCCTGTCCAGAATAGTCCGTATGCCACAAGAGCTGGTAACCCCATTATCAATGTGTTAATACCTAAGGTGGTCAATCCTCCATGTTGGAAGAGGAGGGCTTGTAGAATCAGGGATACGAATATAGCAGGTATGGCAGCCAATCCCAGCACTATGCCTGCCAATCCGCTCAATATGAGATGTATGCTGGTTTCTCCCACAGGTATATGAATGAGGGAAGCTACGAACATCGCTCCCGTGACAACTGCCAACTTCGGCATTTCGGTGGCATCTGTCTTTTTAGCAAGGACATAGGCGACACCGGCACTAGTGACTACAGTGCCGGATATCCATAATTCTGCTGGTAGTACTCCATCTGATATATGCATTTATGACTTATTTCTTCATATTCATCGGAAGAGTAGGTCTTCCCATTTATACTCTATCCGCTATCTGTAGTCTCCTATACTACCTTCTTCTGTAAACCAACGAGAAGGCCCCCAAAGCCAAAGCTATGGCAGCGATGGCAAGAGCAACATATGCCCATGTATTATCTGAAGAATCATCTTCAGTCCCCGCAGCCCCAGATTCGACATCTTCTGGGAATGGAGTGGTTATCGGGATGATCATAACTGCACGTTCATCCAACTCGTCTTCTGCCTCTACAGTTACTCCAATAAACCATATACCTGGTTCATCTAGAGTGTAGGAGAATTCACCATTATTATTTGTAGTGGTTACTCTGGTGAACATCATAGGTGGATCTTCAGGGAACCTAAGCTCTGCTTCGGCTACTAATGCCTCACCATCAGATTTTGTGTTGTATTTCTCTATCTCAGTGGTTGCTCCTGCTATCGCTGAGCCATCTTGCCAAATGGCTCTTCCAGAGAAGACGAATCCGGGTTCAATTCCATATGGTCTGGTATAGGGTATAATCTCCAGGTTCTGATCCGTGGCGGCATCCCATCCGGTCCAAGCCTCTTCTCCACAATGGACTATGGCCTTTACATGATCAACTACACCATGTTCCTCTGCTGCCAATTCGGCATAGACGATGTGGTCTCCAATCTCTTCTACTGTAAACGAAACCTCGTAGGCAAGATTTCCATCTATCGTGATTTCATTAGGCGAAAGAGTTGATACTGATCCGCTAGGTGTTCTTACATGTACCTGTGGAACAGAGGGACAATCGAATAGTATGTGTTCAAACGGGTGCCCCCATAGTATTTTCAATGTCACCACACTCCCTCGCTCAGCTATGTAGTCCTCAGCTGTAACCTCTAGATCATCTCCAGGGAGAAGCATGGTGAAGTGAGCACTAGCCGGTTGTGCACTGATAAAGGTCAGAATCACAAGCATTGCGAGGATTGCTATTCCAATTAAATTGTTCTGTCTTAGTATGGTCATTTCTCTATCTTTTCTCCATGTGCTGTGGGTGATAATTACCATGATATGCAAGAGACTCTATTTGCATAGATCTAATAGTGGACCTATCTG
>JAXHVC010000093.1:0-3248 GCA_034189315.1 Chloroflexota bacterium
TAAAGGCAGGCGAACTTGTTGGCTGCGGAGCGCTAACCGAGCCAAATGCAGGTTCTGATAATAGGGCGATGACCACTAGGGCAGTACTAGACGAGGATCATTACATTATAAACGGAACAAAGACCTGGGTGAGTAATGCACCAATTGCCGATGTCGTCATGCTCCTGTGCAAGGACGAGAATGACCAGTTTACACAGATTTTCATAGACAAGGACGAGTCTCCCTTCCAAACCGGAGAGTTACACAAGCTGGGATGGCGCGCCTGCCCAACAGGAGAAATATACTTCGACAACTGCCGTGTCCCTAAAGAAAACAATATGATGAATATGCTGGCAGATTTGGCATCTAGTGGAAACGTAGAAAAGGAAATGGAGAAGCGCGGGTTGCCACCAGACACTATGACTCGAATGGGACAAATGTTTGCAAGGGGACCTCTTGGCCTCTTGGCATACGCACGGACAGCCATTGGGCAGGGATGCGTAGGGATCTCCCAAAGGTCCACAGAGACCGCAATCAAGTATGCCAAAGAAAGGGCGCAATTTGGCCGCCCCATTGCTTCGCGTCAACTAATACAAAACATGATCACCGAGATGGTGTTTGTCACAGAGTCATGCCGGCTCCTTGTATATAAAACTGTCATGTCGCTAGATAAGGCCGCTCCTGACTTTCGCATGCTTAGCTCTCTGGTTAAGGCATATGTGACTGAAGCCACGGTAAACGTGACGTCTATGGCACTACAGGTTCATGGAGCCAACGGATTATCTGAGGACCTTCCTCTAGAAAGGTACTTCAGAGATGCTAGGACTTTCACCATACCGGATGGCACAACCGAGATAAATAAACTAGTGGCAGGAAAAGAGCTGCTGGGTATATCTGCTTATTAGCTAGCAGAGCACAGGATAATATCCAGTAATCAATGAGCCCAGGCAGTTTAAAGAGTAGCTCGATTGACCATGACATACCCAACAACTTGTAAAGATCTTAAGGGATGTCTTGAGGTTAGAACGGGATTAGACACTCCTTTCTAAGATATAGTCGACATCACTAGTATTGACAATAGATGACACAAACACAATCTACCAGGAAAAGCTGGCATCAAGGAGGATATGATGGATTTCGAATACACCGAAGAGCAGAAAATGGTGAGACGAAATGTGCGAGACTTCCTGGACAAAGAAGTAGAACCATACATTAAAGAGTGTGATAAGAGATCATTCACTCATGATGAGCTTGTAAATTGGAGAAGGAAGATCACTCCCATCGGATTTGGCGGAATGGATCTTGCCAGTACTACTGGCGATGAGAGACCCGACCCTATAGTCAACGCTATCATAGGTGAGGAGGTTTTTGGATGCTGGGCTGGCGTGGCAGCTGCCATTGCATTGGCGGGAGGAGCACATAGAATCATGTTCGGTTCTGACAAATTGAGAGAGAGGTTAGAACCGCGTCTTAAAGCTGGTGAACTGATTGGCTGTGGTGCCATAACTGAGCCAAACGCAGGGTCCGATAACAGAGCAATGTCTACCGTTGCTATACCGGATGGTGACTACTACGTCATCAATGGCACCAAAACTTGGGTGAGTAATGCCCAAATCGCCGATGTGGTTATGCTCCTCTGCAAGGATGAGAATGGACAATTGACACAGTTCATTATCGATAAAGAGGAATCTCCATTTCAGACTGGGGAACTGCACAAGATGGGTTGGCGTGCCTGCCCAATTGGGGAAATATACTTTGATAACTGCCGCGTCCCTAAAGAAAACAATATGATGAGGGCCTTCGCCGAACTAATGTCAAATGGGAATGTAGAACAGGAAATGGAGAGGCGAGGGCTGCCACGGGATACGATGACACGAATGAGTCAGATGCTCGCACGTGGCCCCCTTGGTTTGCTAGCCTTCGCACGTACTGGGATGGGCACAGCTTCTGTGGGCATTTCCAGCAGATGTACGGAAGCTGCAATAAAGTATGCGAAGGAGCGCGCGCAGTTTGGTAAGCCCATTGCATCACGACAGTTGATTCAAAACATGATCACCGAGATGGTATTCATCACCGAGTCATGCAGGCTTCTGGTCTACCGCACTACCAAGGCTTTGGATCAGGCGACACCAGACTTTCGAATGTTGAGTTCGCTGATCAAGGCCTATGCTTGTGAGTCTGCAGTTAAGGTAGCTTCAATGTCACTACAGGTACACGGGGCTAACGGGCTCTCCGAGGACCTACCAATAGAAAGATACTATCGTGATGCCAGGACTCTATGCATCCCCGATGGCACTACCGAGATAAACAAAATGGTTGCAGGGAGAGAGCTGCTAGGTGTGTCCGCGTATACATAGGTACATGTGGGCATAAAACAGGGATAAATGCACATCAGGTATTTAGACAGACTTGTGTTAAGGAGGTAGAACGATGGCAACACTGGAAGGGAGGGTAGGGATTGTAACCGCATCCGCGGGGGCAGGTATAGGTCAAGCTACAGCTCGAGCCCTGGCTCAAAGGGGGGCAAGTATTGTAGTGACCGATGTTCACGAGAAAAGAACCGAGGACGTCGCGGGGGCATTAAGGGCAGAGGGATTCAAGGCAATCGGGGTCCCGGCCGATGTGCGAAATTGGGAACAAGTTCAAAATGTGATCAATAAGACCATTAGTGAGTTTGGCAGAATAGACATATTAGTGAACAACGCCGCTAGAGAGATTCTAGCACCCATAGTGGACACCACAGAGGAGAATTGGGATTTGGTGATAGATGTATGCCTCAAGGGAACATTCTTATGCACTAAATCTGTTCTTCCCACCATGATAAAACAGCGAAGCGGGAGCATCGTCAATATTTCTTCTGTTGATGGGTACATCGGGTCCAATGTGGGAGAGTGTGCCTATTGCTCGGCCAAGGCAGGGATAATGGCCTTCACCAGGGTTACGGCAGCAGAGAATGCAATGAACAACATCAGGGCAAATTGCATTGCACCTGGAGTGGTCCCCAACGCCTTCCTGGAGAAGATCTATCCCAAAGAGGCGCTGCAAGCAATGCAGAGCATGAGTGTTCTTGGTAGAGGCGCTAAGCCGGAAGAGATTGCTAATATTGTCGCATTCCTAGTTTCCGATGATGCCAGCTATGTAACCGGTGAGGTAATCAATGCCAGCGCTGGAATGTACTGGAGTCCTTGAGAAAGATATCATTATCCCAATCCTAAACTTATGACAGGAGGTATGAACTTGAAAGTAATAGATGTACAGACACAGATGAC
>JAXHVC010000094.1:0-25846 GCA_034189315.1 Chloroflexota bacterium
ATCGAAACAAAGCTAATTTCGGAGGCAAGAATTGCAGGTGCAAAGACGATTGACGGTGTCATGATGCTCGTTCACCAAGGATATTTGGAACTGTCCACAGATAACTTCCATCATTGGCCTCATCGGCGGATATAAGAATCCAAGAAACACCGCTATAGTACTCAATAGTAATTGGGGTGGAAACGAGGTTTATATCAGTAACCGTCCAGTTTATCTCGTATGTGTTACCTGCGATATATGATTCGCCCCCGTTGGGATTAGTGACAGTCACTGTAGGCGGCGAATCAATAGTGAAGTTAGCCTGACTCTGGTGTTGATATGTTAGACCTGCCTTATCAACGGCGATCACCCTGACACTGGCTGTGGTAGTATTGATTTGGGGAACAATCCAGTCATAGCTTCCATCATTGGCTTCTCCAGTGGCAATGGTAGTCCATGATGAACTGTTGGAGTATTGGAGAGTGATGGGATTATCAGATAGATTTGTGTCGACGGCAGAAGCCCATAGAATGGTGTGAGTGGTTCCTCCTATTAGAGTCTCTCCCCCTGCAGGACTGGTTAGGGTAACTGTTGGTGGTGTATTATCTATCGCAAACATGCTATCGCTAATATCGTATCCAACATTACTATCGATATCGGTGGCACTCACTTTAATAAGTGCTGAGCTAGTCTCTATGTCTGGGGTAACCCAGTCGTATGATCCGTCATTAGCTTCATCCGTAGCTATGGTTGCCCATGTGCTGCCGTTATAGTATTGGATGGATATTGGATAATCACCCATATCTGTATCAGTGGCAGTCCAGGTTATGCTAGTGACTGTTTCTCCGGCTAGGTATTCACCACCATTAGGGCTTAGTACAGTGACCTCTGGTGTACTTGGATTCCTAACCTTTATGGATAATTCCGGATCACCGAATAGGTTGATTTCATATATACACCATCGTTCGACCCAGGAACTGGCGCGCCAAGCATTATCTTCTTTTGAGTCTTGGTTTGCTTTACCGATGTTAGTGATATCCTCGCTAAGCACGGCATCCCAGAATTCTCGGTTGAAGTGCTGAGAGGGCCCATCTGTGCTGTGATATGCCCCCCACCCATATCTGGAGTTGGAAATGAAGGCAACTGCACCACTAGATTCAGTTGTTAGATGTTCGCTTACGCAATCACGTGATCCATATGAGGTGGAACCTGTATCTCTATTATCGAAAGATCCACTATAGCAACCTTGACTATATCCGATAAAGTACAGTTCTTCATTGACGAGAGAGTCAACTGTGGAGTTGTTCATTTTCATAACATTGATGGTTCCAGCATGGCCAAGATGATTAATAATGTGGACATTGTTGTTGATACGGCCCATTATGGAGTCTTGGGCCCAAGTACTGTCTGCATCATACAGTGTCGAGATATCAAACAAACTGGCATAGTCGGAGTTTTCGAACCCTATAGTGGTGTAGCCATGAGTGTTTGATCCCTCCTTGATCTCGTCCATAGATTCAGCAGCATATTCAGACACCCCGCCGAATCCCAGGTGTTCTCCTACCATCAATACCTTTCGTAGATTGCCATCTGATTCGGAGGTGTTTTGATATGATAGGGTTTTACGAACAAAGTTCTGCACTTCTGTTGTTGAATCTACACAAGCTCTTCCGACATAGACCTCTGCAAAGAGGTCTGGCATCCCTCCATCCTCTCCATCGGTAGGTTCACCATACTGGCCGTCCTCATCGTGGTCAAATGTGCCGTCTAGGCATGCATAGTATATATCAGCCGGTATACAGGTATCCGAGTATGTACCTTGGACTGTAAAACCTCTACGTGGAATTACCACGTCGCCACTTTCAGAACCCATATCTTCTCCATCTCCGTCGCCTCCAAGGAGAACGTACTTGGTTCCCCACGTGTTGTAGGCATCGATGATGAAGTTCCGAATTCTGGTCTGGTCATCAGAGTTCCCATCCGGCCTGGTTCCACTATAGTTGTCATAAATCCATTCGGTGGTGACTATGGTGGTTGAAATGCCACGCGAAACCTTATCGTCTTGCAACGATTGCAGGTTGTAAGGGGGTGGGGTGGCCTCTAGATCTGAACTTGTAATTATCACATATTCGTAGCTATTTGGATCGAGGTGGGATTCGTAGGTGTCTGATATCTTAGGTGAGGTAGGATATGTTTCTACAAAGGATGGATTGTCTACCATATCTTGTACTAGCTCTGTATCTTCGAATGAACCGAAAAGGTTGTCGTTACTTACTCTTTTCAGTGTTACTTCCAACTCGAGCTTGTCGTAGTAGGATACTGTTCCTGTATTGGGCGTGTATTCAATAGGATGTAGGGTGACTAGTAGTATATGGAAGCCATCCTTTTTCTGGATCATCACGTTTGAATAAAGGCTTACTGGAAATGAACCATTAGTGTTATACACTAGTGGATTGGGTGGAGTGGCCACTGACTGTGATACATTTGAAAGTGCGTATGGTTCCTGTCCTGGTTGAATTATGTATGAACCTGCCGCAGATATCTTATTGCCATTGATTACGGTGATGTCTTGGACCGTCGTACGGTAGGGCAGGAGTATAGCTGCTGACTTCACTGGTAGTATGGGTGATCCTGGTTCGCTTTGCAGAGGGAGATCTCCCATGGTGACGGAGACATATTCAATGTCTGTTGATGTATGGCTAGTATCTCCCTGGATCTCTTGGATAGCTTGGATATCTTCTTCGTTATTAAAAGCTTCATCTATTGTCTCTATGTTTGGCGTGGGGAAACTATAGATAATGTGAATGGTTTCTGTAGATGGGTAGATTTTGTTTATAGCCAGCGAATTGAGTGGCATGGAAAAAAAAAGACATAGCACTACAATCGTGGATAACCATTTGGGAGCATAACGTCCCATTAGTCTTTGGCTATGTTTCTGACTTGTGCATTTGATCACGTGGGATTCCGTGATTGGCCTCCTTGATAGCTGGTCACGAATGTGTAAAGCAAATTGTATAAGAATGAAGTAAAGAAGGGAGAAAAGAAGATGAATAGGATGATCAATAACAGGTATCATTTTTGTGAAGAGGGTAGTTATAAGGGAAACTAGTGTGGCAAGTGCTATACGTCTTCTGATTATGGGACTGTCTTGTGTCAGACAGTGAAGCGTTGTGGCTATAGAGGGATGTGTGGAGTAACTGAATTACTTGGTTACCTGTGTGGATCGCATATAATAATGCTACAAAGTTATCGGCGTTTCATGTATTTTAATGGTTGGGGTGTTAATATCCAAAGCAAAATGTAGTATAATGAATTCTGGAAGTGGAGGAACAGCTTGAAACCCTCAACGGTGGGGGTGATTACACCGCAGCAGATATTCAAGTCCTAAAAGGGCTGGAGGCAGTTCGCCGGCGGCCTGGGATGTACATCGGAAGCACCGATCAACGGGGCCTTCACCATCTCATCCTCGAAGTTGTCTACAATAGTGTTGATGAGGCTATAGGTGGGTATTGTGATCATGTGAATGTTACCCTTCATGAAGATAGTCGTGTTACTGTAGAGGACAATGGTCGAGGTATACCTGTTGAGATTCATCCAGAGACAGGGCTTTCTGCCCTTGAGACCGTTTTGACTACGCTCCATGCTGGAGCTAAATTCGGTGGTAGATCCTATCGGGTTTCTGGAGGGCTTCATGGCGTTGGCATTTCTGTAGTGAATGCTTTGTCTTCATGGATCGTGGTCGAGGTTAGGCGCGATGGCAAGATCTATCGGCAATCTTACAGCCAAGGCGCCTCTGAAGGTGAAATAACGGAAGAGGAGCTTATAGCTGTTGACTCAAGCCCTACTGGAACCACAGTAACATTCCTCCCTGATAGACAGGTTTTCGAAAGTCTAGATTACGATTTTGCCTTCCTATCACAACGGCTTCGCGAGTTAGCTCACCTTGTGCCGAAGCTGGAAACGTCCATTCGTGATGAAAAGAAAGACAAGGTAAAGACCTACTATTTTGAGGGTGGTGTTGGTAGCTTTGTTCGACATCTCAATAGAAAGAAGACCCCGCTTCATTCAAAACCTATTCATATAGCTCAAGAAACTAATGGGACTGCGGTGGATGTTGCTCTGCAATACAATGAAGGGTATTCAGAGCTGACTCTCAGCTTTGCTAATTGTGTCAATACGGGAGATGGAGGGAGTCACCTTACTGGCTTCAGGTCTGCATTGACCCGTGTGCTTAATGAGTACGCTCGCAAAGCAAAGATTGTTAAGAGTGGAGAGACTCTTTTTGCTGGAGAGGATGTCAGGGAAGGCTTAACTGCCGTTGTCACCGTCAAAATCGCGGAACCTCTATTCGAAGGACAAACCAAGGCTCGGCTTGGCAACCCAGAGGTCAAGGGACATGTCGAATCGGTAGTGGGAGAAGGACTTTCTGCCTTTCTTGAAGAACATCCTAATGAAGCAAGACGGATTATCGATAAATGCCTTTCCACTGCCAAGGCTCGTGAAGCTGCGCGCCGAGCTCGTGAGCTGACTATCAGAAAGGGTATTGGTGATTTCTCGAACCTCCCTGGGAAATTGGCGGAGTGTTCAGAAAAGGATCCTGCAGAGTGTGAGATATACCTGGTTGAAGGCGATTCTGCTGGAGGATCGGCCAAACAAGGTCGTGATAGAACGTTTCAAGCCATTTTGCCTTTAAAAGGTAAAATCCTTAACGTTGAAAAAGCGTCGCCAGATAGGATGTTGGCTCATGAAGAAATCCGTGCTCTTATAACAGCATTAGGGACTGGTATAGCCGATCAACTGGACATGTCAAAGCTGCGTTACTATAGAGTCATAATTATGACAGATGCAGACGTTGATGGTTCCCATATTCGTACTTTACTTCTAGCCTTCTTCTTCCGCTATATGCCAGAACTCATCGATCGGGGGCATTTGTATATTGCACAGCCTCCCTTATTTAAGATCCAGGCTGGCAAGGAGCATCACTGGGTTTACTCAGAGGCTGAAAAGGATGAAAAGATTCAAGAAATGGGAAACAAGAAGATTGATGTTCAGAGATACAAAGGCCTGGGTGAAATGAGTCCAGTCCAGTTGTGGCAGACTACTATGGATCCAGAGACTCGTACTATGCTGCAGGTAACTACAGAGGATGCTGCAAAAGCCGATGAAATACTTCAGGTCCTTATGGGTGAAGAAGTACCTCCTCGCCGTGCCTTTATCCAAGCTCATGCGAAGAGTGTAAGAAACCTCGATATCTAACCCTCTTGCGATATTGCTCCTGTTCATATGTTTTACTACTCTACTTAGATCAGATGTGCCATAAATTGACTTAATTGTAGTCTTGTGATATTTTGTTGCCTATATTTATGCATCGAATAACAAGGTGGTGCTATGGCATATAGGCGAGAGCTATTGAAGGGTAGTATGGAAACAATGCTTCTCTCCCTGCTAAAGCAAGAACCTATGTACGGTTATCAGATTATTAAAGAGACGGACAAACGGAGTCGGGGCTATTTCAAGTTCAAGGAGGGAACCCTTTATCCTGCCTTGCATCGCTTAGAGCATGAAGGTTTAATATCTGGTGTATGGCGACGCCTTCCTACAGGGCAGGAACGTAGATACTACCATATCACTAAGAAGGGCTTGAGTTTGCTTGAGGAGGAAGTGACTGAATGGCAGAGCTTCTCTGCTGCGATGTCGTTGGTAATACGCCCGGTATTGCCATAGGTTTCCATCTGTGGCTATATACTATACCCTCGTTGTGTTATGAGATGTGAATTTGTCATTTCGATTCCTCAATGTAATCAATTCAGATTAATTTACCATCTCCGCTATGGTTTAAACTTGATGGATAGATTGGGGTAATGGCGTGTGGGAAACAGCGTAAATCCCTATTTAGATGGCATTAGGTCGAACCTAAGGCTTGATCCTCGTTCCGAAGAGGAGATAGTGCGTGAGATGTATACGCACCTTGAAGAGAGAGTGGGTGAATTAAAGGATCAGGGATTATCGGAAGAAGAGGCCGTTAGAATTGCTACACGTGATTTTGGTTTGCTTCGCTCCTTAGCTAGGGAAGTAAATGAGGTACATAGTATTGGGCGGTGGTCAGAGGCTTTCTTAGGTGCTTTCCCCCATTTGGTCATCGCCATCCTCTTTGCCCTGGGATTGTGGCAGAATCTATTTTGCCTTATCTTGGGTGTAGCAACCATTGGTATAGTTGTTACATATGGTTGGATCCATAGCAAACCCACTTGGTTCTTTTCATGGTTGGGTTACGCTTTGACTCCATTTATACTAGTGGGATTGTTCTTATTCAACGAGGGTTTGACCACTCATTGGGTTTGGCTAATAAGCTTGGTTTATCTACCCTTTGCACTATGGTTACTGATCTCTGTGGGAATGCAGACACTACGGCGAGACTGGTTGATGGATTCTCTAATGTGGTTTCCCCTTCCCACCCTCATCGGGTGGTTCTTGGCGACGCAATTGCGGGGAGGCGTTTCTCTACAAGACTTCGCTCCGGGGATTGCGATTTCTTTCCTCATCATGGCTGCTATTGTGGCGGTTTTTATCCGATCGGGTAAACGCATCTTCAGGATAGGTATGCTATTGATTGCTAGCGTTGTTACTATCAGCCTTGTTGCCTGTTATAACTGGGGCTGTTTGGGAATACATCATATCATAGTGCTAGTTCTAATCACCCTATCACTATTGCTTGGACCCGCTCTGCTTGATCGCAGGGTGAGTCATCGGTGTGTTAAAGGAAGGCATGATATGTCGTGTGGTCATGTTAAGTAGTATATTGTTCATCTTTGGAGCATATATTCTAGGTTCCTTACCTGTTGTCTACCTAATTGGGAGGAGCCGTGGTTATGATCTCCGCCAGGAAGAAGATATGCATCTCAGCCTGTGGAGGAAGGTAGGCCATGCTGAGGGATTTATTGGCATCTTATGGGAGTTGTTAAAAGGGGCTGGTGTTGTCATATTCGCACGTTTTGTAATGGATGCGGATGAATGGAGTGTAGCTTGTGCTGGTCTAGCTACTGTTGTTGGTCAAATGTGGGCCGTGTTCGATGGATTTCGTGGGGAAAAGGGCAATAGTACTGGCTTTGGGATGATGGCTATTTTGGCGTATCAAGCGGTCCCTTTTGTATTGATTCCTGTACTTACAGGGGTGATCATAAAGGTCATTGCGTCTTTAAAACAATCAGACAAATCGATAAACGATCGTATTCAGTTTAGTGGGGTTGCAACGCGGGCTATGCCTTTGGGTATGATAGGCGGATTTATTGTGTTTCCTCTTGCTAGTTGGGCATTGAACTTGGACCCATGGATATCACTAGTGGGTTTAATACTTCTTGTGCTGATTTTAGTAAAGAGAGTTACTGCTGGTCTGATGGAGGACTTCAGCGGTGCTACAGATAAGAAGAGTATAGTCATCAATCGTCTCCTCTACGACCGCAGCTACAGATAGTCACATCTGTTGAAAGTGTTGACTATTTGAAATCATCTGGCCTGTTTTCTAGAAGGATTTTATCTGTTATCCTGGTGAGAAAGGTTTAGATTTCATTTTAAAGAACCTCTGCATAGGTCAGGATTAGAATCATTATGCGGAAGCTGGTTATCTCGTAAATTGGGACTTAATCAGAGGTTCCTTAAATACCCGCTACATTGTGCTCTTCCAGAGTAATGGCCACGGATATTATGCTCCATTTCATATAGGGGGGACGCGAACAATGGATTTCAGTTTGAGCGAGCGTGATAAGATGCTGCAGAGCGCAGCTAGGGAGTTTGCTCAGAAATCGGTATTGCCACGAAGTGCAGAGATTGATCGAACTGCAGAGTTTCCAGTGGACCTAGCCGAACAAATGCGTACACTAGGATTCTATGGCCTTTCGTTTTCAGTCGAGTTAGGTGGTAGTGGTGCCGGTTGTTTGGGATTGACCCTTGTTACAGAGCAGATCTGCCAAGCTTCTATGGCTGTTGGAGTGATTCTTGCCTTGTGCGCTTCGGTGGGAGATGAACTGCTTCATCATGGGACAGAAGAACAGAAACAGGAGTATTTGCTGCCTCTAGTACGTGGAGAGGCCTTGCCGTTCTGGGCATTCACTGAGTCATCCACAGGTTCGGATCCCAAGGCCATACAAACTATAGCTAAGCCGAATGATGATGGATATTGCATAAGTGGGGAGAAACTATTTATCTCCATAGTACCTGCAGCAAAATGGGGTGTTGTATTTGCAAAGGATGAAGTTGCACGGGTAAGTGCTTTCATTGTGCACACATCGGCATCTGGTTTTGTGCAAGGTAGTTTGCATGATGTGATGGGGGCTAGAGGAATGGGTTCCTCCACCATATATCTCAACGATGTAAAGGTACCAGGTACGGCCCTACTGGGGTCGAAAGGTAGGGGGTATCAAATACTCCTAGAAGGCGTTGGATTAGAAAGATTGGCTGTGGCGATTGGGTGTCTTGGCGTAGGACAGCAGGCTGTTGATCTTTCCGTTGGGTATGCTAAGCAGCGCTTAGCATATGGAGAGCCAATTGGTAACCTCCCTACAATCCAGTGGCTTCTGGCAGAGATGCAGTGTAGATTGCAGGCCTCAAGGTGGATGACCTATAGGACGGCCTTTTTGAGGGATCAAGGGGAGCCGATAATCGTAGAATCTGCCGAGGCAAAGCTTTTTTGTTCTCAAGCTGTGGTTGACATTGCGCGTATGGCATTAGAAGTGCATGGTGCTTATGGCACTGAACGAACGCTGCCAGTAGAGCGCCTTTATCGTGATGCCAAGATGACTGAGATCATCGTGGGAGTCTCTGAAATACAAAGGGTTCTTATAGCTTCTTCTCTTTTGAAATAGCATCTATCGATATGGCCATGTGTACCTGGTCTTTTCGAGACCATTGCTAAAGACCAGACCATTTCGTCATAATCCTAAAGATTGTGCTCCTTTCCTCCATTAAGCGTGCAGATTATCTATGACTTACTATATTTGTATGACGTTTGACCTTGTCTTGCTAGACTGGGCAAGACCCGTAAAGATATTGTAGACTTTCTAGAGTTGTGTCTGTAAGGAGGAACGTTCTGATGGATGATTGGCGGGGTGAATATGAAGGGAAGACAATTAGCATAGATGATGCCGCTGCACTTGTGAAATCAGGTGATTACGTAGTGTTCACAATGGGCAGAGAGGCATTTGGGTTGGGATTAGCCATCGCTGCTCGGAAGGATGAGCTTAAGGATGTCAAGATGTTCTGCCCGGCACCGAGCTATGATTTTGGATGGTATGACGATGAATGGCAGGATTCATTTCAAGTTATGACTATGATGGTGACGGGTGTGTGTCAGGAGGCTGTTGACGCAAAGAGAATCGATGTAAATCCTGGCGTCTTGATTGGCACTCCTCGAGGTATGACAGGTGCTCAGCTCGAACAGGATCCTGATATAGCGATTACGGAGGTTTCTCCTCCAGATGAAAAGGGATTTTGCAGTTTTGGGCAGTCCGTTTGGGATAAACGAAAGACCATCAAACAGGCGAAGCTAGTTGTTGCCGAGGTGAATGATAAGCTAATACGGACATATGGTGACAACTTCATACATGTATCAGAGATCGATTACTTTGTAGAACATGTGTCCAGTGGCATAGGCCTTGGTACAGGTACTTTAGCCGGAAGAGAGAGAAAGGACCCTGAGCCCTATCTTAAGGACATCGCCAAATATGTCAACGGATTGATGGAGGATGGTGATACTCTTCAGATAGGGGTGGGTAGGACAAGCGAGGCACTAGTAGCTCTCGGAATGCTCGATGGAAAGCAAGATATTGGCTATCACTCAGAAGCAACTCCGCCTGGCATAATAACGCTGGTCAAGCAGGGTGTTATCAATGGTGAGCGGAAGACCATAAATCCGGGAAAGGCAGTGGTGACATCGCTTGGTGGAGGAACAAGGGAAGAGATGGTATGGGCGGACAGAAACCCTCTTTTCTGGCTTGTGGATGTAGACTACTTGGAGGATATCAGGGTTATCTCCTCTCATGACAATATGGTGGCTGTAAACAATGCATTGGCAATCGACCTGGCTGGACAAATTGCTTCGGAGACAATAGGAATACGTCCAATGGCTGCAGCCGGGGGACAACCGTCTTTTGTCATTGGCGCACTGTTATCGAAAGGGGGGCGTAGTATTACTGTGATTCCTTCTACCGCCGCCGGAGGTAAGGTGTCTCGTATAGTCCCAAGGATGACTGAGGGTGCCGCTGTGACAGTTCCGAGACAATTGGCTGACTATGTGGTTACCGAATATGGTGTTACGAGGCTATGGGGCAAGAGCTTGAGGCAGAGGGCTAAAGGACTTATATCTATTGCTCATCCTGATTTTCGTGAAGAGCTTACCAAAGAAGCTCTTCAGATGTGGGGATAGGTCTCTTGTTAAGGAAGGAGATAGAGATGACAACCGATAAGACAGTTCATCCCAGGTTGAGTGTTGCGGGTCAAGGAGTAGCGTCGTTAGAGCATGAGGAATATACCCCGGAAAAAGAGCAGAGAAGAAGGTTTAGGGCTAATAAGCCATACTACCCAAAGACATACTATTTCAATACCCAAGCCAGTAGGGATGGAATACGCCATTTTGCCGAGGGTATGGGGGACACCAATCCACTCTTTAGCAATGTGGAATATGCCAAGAATTCTAGATATGGTTCAATTATCTCGCCACCGTGCTTTCTATATACAATCCAATGGGTTCCACCGGGATCAGGAGCTGCCGGTATACATGGTTGGTATGTAGGTGGCGATTGGGAATGGTATAGCCCAATTCACGAAGGGGATGAGTTTACCAATGTTGTTATCCTCCGGGACCTCGTAAAGAAAGAGGGTAAAATGGGGGGTGGAAGGACATGGATTGACTATACCGAGGTTATTTATATCAATCAGAGAAATGAGATTGTTGGAAAGGAACTACAGCACACGGTGTGGGGGGAGCGTGCCAGGACTGGACAAGCCGGCAAATACCGTGGCGTAGATAAACCAGTTTATACTCAAGAAGATTGGGCTAAGATATTGAAGCTATATGAGAAGGAAGAGGTTCGAGGAGCAGAACCAAGGTATTGGGAAGACGTTAGAGTTGGGGACAAAGTTGGTCCTATGGTCAAGGGACCGTTGAGTGTTAGAGATGAAATCGCATGGCTTATGGGAGCAGGTTCTCCCTTCTTTAGGGCACATGGCATAGAGTATGCGTATGAACACCGGCATCCCAAAGCACTTGAGTATGTGGAAGAGACAGGAGATGCAGATGTACCGGAGCTAGTTCATATATTCGATGCTTTTGCTCGTACTATTGGTGTGGAAAGAGCCTATGATTACGGTTGTCAGAGAATGAGCTGGCTCTCACAGCTATTTACCAATTGGATTGGAGATGATGGTTTCTTATGGCGAATGAGTGGGGATGAGAGGGTGTTTAACCAGATGGCAGATATTACTACATTTGAAGGTAAGGTTGTCCGAAAATACATTGAAAACCGAATGTATTGTGTGGATATTGAGGCCTGGGCCAAGAACCAGCGAGATGAATTGTCAATGCCACCTCACATTTCAACAGTAGTCCTTCCTTCGAGAGAACGTGGTCCTATCACATATCCAAGCTGCCCATCAAAACTAGTTGAAGAAGTTAAGAAGGCGAGACCTCTAGAAGACCTTATAAAGGAAGGGCTCATTTAGACAAGTTCTTGATAAAAGCTCTGCATAAAGGTATGGTAATCTATGGGGATGGGTTTGCAAACCCATCCCCATAGCGTTTGGTCTTGGCTTTTGCCAGTCTTCTATTAGCATAGAGTGGTACATTAGATATACTGCAAGTAACCTCGTTATTCTGAGCGTATACAAATGATTTAGATCATATAGGGAACACTTTCTCTGGTCGATGTAGAAAGGGGGAAAGGTGAGTTTTCAAATGGATAGGCGTCGGGAAGGGGCGCATTCAGTCCGTATGGTCTACTGTCTTGCCATGGACCTAATTGCGTCGACGGAAACTGGGCTGAGACTCGTCACAGCCAAGTTGGATAGTTTCAATATGTCCCTGGTCGAACAAATTGGGCCTCACCTTGAGAACTTGGAGTTGAGCGATGCGGTGATCAAGTTCACTGGTGATGGCTGGTTGGTGATGACTGATAATGCGGACAACGTACCTGCTCTTTGCTGTTTAGCTACCATTATGGTTCACAGGTTTCGTGATGAGATGAGCCGCAAGACAGGTCTTTCTACTGACAGCATACCTTCACTGCGCTTGACTATCTGTGCTGGTAGGGACCTTCGTGTGAGATTGCCAGATGGACACAAGGATTGGGTGGGCGATAGCGCTCGTAGAGCGGTGAGGGCTGCTGGCTACTGTGTGCCGAATGAGATACTGATAGACGAAACAGTTCGCTATCTTGTTTTCAGGGATTTTGATGTGCAACCTGTGGATCTTCAAGCGCGATCCAAGAGCCAACAGCCTAAGAAGGCAGAGGAGGTCTTTACCCTCTATCACCTAGGAGAGCTGCATTCGGAATTGGCTGCAGAATCGGAAGCCCCGGGGTATTTTGTTTATACCCTTGAGGCCATCGGTAAGATTGAAGCTGCTGCCCTGGTGGCTAGGCGAGGTAGTGAACGAATGATACATGAAGCCAATAGGATGACTTCACCTATGGATATCATTCAGAGACGGTTGCGAAACTGGAATAGGCTTATCTCGAACCTCGGTGACTATTCTACTGCGCGTCAGATTATACGGAGTGGTAGCGTGGCAGGACTATCCCCGAATGTTGCGACCTATAATGCTATGATTTCTAAATCACCCGACTACGATGGAGCCAAGAGCTGGGTCAATACGATGCGAGAGCAGGGGGTACTTCCCAATATAGCTACTTTCAATGCTTTGATTACGAAGTCTCCAGACTATAAGACAGCGATTAGTTGGCTGGATGTAATGCATCGAAATGGAATTATTCCCGATGTCACTACCTATAACGTTCTTATTGACAGATCTCCTGATTACGACACTGCCAAATCATGGCTCAATACAATGCAGCAGAGTGGCATTCATCCTGATGTGGGGACTTTCAATTCCTTAATTGCTAGCTCTGTGGATTACGAGGAAGCGAAATCATGGTTTGATACGATGCATGATCAGGATGTTCAACCTGATATAGTCACGTATAATACACTTATAAGCAAGGCTCCTGACTATGATGCAGCACAGACCTTGATAGATGCTATGCGGAATGAGGTAGTGCAACCCGACTCTACTACATATAGTGCTCTATTTAGTAAAGACCTTTCTGGGCATTCGGCGGACGAGATTCTATCATGGTACTCATCCCAGTCTCAGCACCCCGATGGTCCTATTCAGTCTGCTATAGCTGCATTTTTAAACGGACAACGCATCGATCAAGCCCTTCGTCTTGCACTGGAATACCCGCACCTGGATATGGCACGAAGGATTGTTCGTGAGTATCAAGATGAGGCATTAGCATACTTCGAAGAAATACCCGAGAAGGATCCAAGGTATGGAGATGCACTGTATGCCCTGGGTGTTACTCTCATGGAGCTAGGTAGGGAAATTGAGGCTCAGGGCTATCTTAAGAAGGCGTGGAGATTTGCCACTCAAGGTTCGCGAAGATCAGCAATAGAAGATAAACTTCGCCAGATCACGGAATATACAGAGAACGGTGAATCGTAATCATGTTCGAGCTATAGGTGTTAGCTAGCATTATCCAGCTAGGCCTCTGGCTCTTTTAAAAGCCATATTTTGTTAACGTGATCATTGGATAAGAGGTCGACATTAATCGCACTATTCTACCGTTCTGTTAGTATAAAAAATCCCGAGCCTTTAGAATAAGATCTCAGTAGACCAATAGGTGGTCAAGACTTAGGGGATGTCGATTGATGAATAGACAATATGTTTAAGTGGATTATACGGCAAGCTTGACATCATATTGAGATGCTGCTCATGCCAACGGCTGGTACATGTAGGTTTATTAGCGCTGGAAGAATAGGATTCTGTGCTTCTTGGATTGGGACACCTGCCAACATTTATGGTCAATATGGATTGCATTTTCCCAATATAACACCAATATAGCTATATTTTCGGTGTTACAAAGTATCAGCTGTCCCACTTTTTTGCTAAACTAAGATTTTAGGCAATATCAGGTGAGGTCGATTTTAAGGATTATCTCATAAGTGACGGGGGTGTGATTTGACCGAAGCTACTCGGAGCAATTATATGGCTCAAACGGGAGGTGGTACTAACGGTATGCATTTGGATTGCATCTTCCACCCAAACTCAGTAGCAGTTGTTGGAGCTTCCAACGCTATGATGAGCCCGGGTTTGGTTTTCTTGGAGCCACTGCTCAATTCCGGATTCAAAGGTACTGCTTATGCTGTTCATCGTAATGGCGGAGATGTACTCGGGCTTCCCTGCTACAAGAGTCTCTCTGACATACCTGGGCCTGTAGATCATGTGATAGTGTGTATCCCTGCAAGATACACCCCTTCACTAATTGAGGAATGTGTGGCCAAGGGAGTGAAGAGTGCCCACTTCTTTACTGCTGGCTTTAGCGAAACTGGTGAAGATGAGGGTAGGCAACTAGAATCGCAGGTGGTGGAGATAGCTCGCCGTGGAGGCATGCGACTCATTGGTCCAAATTGTATGGGGCTATATTGTCCAACATCGGGGCTGGCTTTCTGTTCGGAGCTGAGCCAACAAAGTGGTCAATTAGGGCTCATCTGTCAGAGTGGAGGGAATGCTATCTATCTAGCTAGAGCTGGTGCCTCTAGAGGAGTGCCTCTGAGTAAGGGTATTAGTTATGGCAACGCATGTGATATTGATGAATCAGAGGTCATGGAGTACATGACACATGATCCTGAAACCAAGATTATAGCTGCCTATATTGAGGGCGTTAAGGATGGTCAGCGGTTTCTTGGAGCACTCAGGGAGGCCACAAAAGTTAAACCTGTGATCATCCTGAAGGGTGGTCAATCTGAGTATGGCGCCAGAACCATTGCTTCTCATACTGGATCACTCGCAGGTTCGAATTCTGTTTGGGACACGATGTTGAGCCAGAATGGAGCCATTCGAGTACATACACTGGATGAAATAGTGGATCTAGCGATTACTCTTACTTATATGTCTGTTCCTGCAGGCAGGAGGGTCGGTATCATTGGTGTTGGTGGTGGTGCGAGTGTTTTAGCTGCTGATGACTGTGCTGCCGCAGGGCTATCACTACCGCGGCCATCCGAAGAAGTGAAGAAGCAACTACAAAGCTTGACTCCAACAGCCGGATACATGTTCAGCAATCCCATAGATACCCAAGCCTTTATGGAAGGAAGCCAGGAATTGATAGATACGGTCAAGATAATGGCAGCTTGGGATGGCGTAGATATGATATTGTTGCATTTGGCATATGATCTAATGGGAGCATCTTTGACTGGGATGATTAACATGGGCTTTACAAGATTCATGATAGATACTATGGTTAAAGCAGCCAATAATGTGGAAAAGCCCATAGCCGCAGTATTGCATTTCAACAACTTAGATACAACGTATAAAGCATCATTTGATGAGAGACAGATCCTACAGGAAGCTGGTATACCTGTTTTTTCTTCATTTGGTGGAGCAGCTATAGCTATCGATCGCTTCTTGAAGTATCATGGCAAATAGTACGACTCACCTTTCTGGCTGATTGGGGACCATACTGTTTGCGTCCTCTAGTTAGATATACCCTAGCATTGAGCGCCTCTGAACAAAGGAGGCGCTTTATTATTCTGTAACATGCTTTGCATCGTATTGTCCTATCTTATGGCGTAAGGCATCCCCTGCACTGCAATCAATGCCGCCTGCAGATCCCCTCTGTCAAGATATTCTTCAGATATCGCTGTCGTCAATGATTAACTATGAAGTTGTGTTAAGAGGCAAGATATGAACATTTGTTGCCTCTCTTGCCTACATTATCAAGATTAATGAACTGGATGCATAATTTGGAACTAATGTAAGGATAATGAAATTGACAGCAATACTGAATAATGAGATAAGATCTGTTAGTTCCAGATTATAAAAGTATGACTTAGATCAGCATCAACTAGTGTAGTATAGTGTAATTCGGTGTAGGGTATCAAAATGTCTTTCAAGAGGAACTGATTTCGTAGATTGTCGGGTAGCCAGTTCTATTCTGTCGTCGTTTCGCATGTTCTTAAGTTCCAGCATCACCAGTGTCGTGTTGTCTATTAGCTCTAAGTAGAGTGACTTAATGCAAAGCAATCTTAATAAGAGTCATTAAATAGATATGATTCTTATTGGTGGATATCTCCCCTTAATCCTTACTGTTTGGGAACTATTTAGAGAATCGCATTCATTGCAGTGTATTGGAATGACAGTGCTCTATAGTATGAGATTATCATGGGCGGCTGATGAACGCCTTTTATTCCTAATGATAGTGTAAGTTATGGGTTGTTCAACGGCCGTGTAGGGTGTGATGGCTTTGGGGTTATAAAGTGTAGAGTCGGATATAACATGAAGGATTAAAAGAACCAGGCTGTCTTTTAAATATTCTGTATATTGCGATGTGTGAAGAGGTTGTCATATAGGAAGTGGATTGAACTGAACCACATTAGTATATGCTGATGGACTCGCTATCCTGAGACATATATCTAATATTTACTATATCAGTGGCACATAGCACCATCGATAGAGAAGATTGACATTTCTGCAAGAAGGTCAGCGTCTTAGATGGGTAGAGGATTTAAACGGCACCCACTAAGAGACTCGGTGAATGAACCAATGATCTGACTTTGTTGCAGCAGGGTCAAGCTGCTCTCTCTGTTGTTGGCTGCTGGAGGCTGAGAACAATAGCACCGCATAGAAAAAAGGAGGGAGAGACAACCATGCTGAGTGAACTTGGTAGAATAGTGCGAAGAGCAACAGTAGCAACCATTGTCACCATTTTATTGCTCGTAGGATTTCCTGGAACGATACCAATTGCTAGCGCGGATACTTGGACACAAACAACAGACTCTGATTTTGCTAGTGGAACTCTGGAAAACCTGGAGATTATCGGCACTGGTGAGGGTGCTAGCTTGCAGTTGGAGGCAAAAGGTACCTGGGGTGTTTGGCGGAAATTGGGGCTATCTAGCCGTGTAGGCCATGACATGGTCTATGATGCTGCCAACAATAAGGTGGTCTTATTTGGTGGCCTCGATGAAGTTCGCAGCGATGAAACGTGGATCTGTGATGTAAACACTGGTGTCTGGACATTGAATAGCCCATCTGTAAAACCCTCTGCCCGAACTGATCATGCAATGGCCTATGACTCTGTTCAAGGGAAAGTAGTCCTTTTTGGTGGATCGGATGGTGCGCGCAATGGAGAAACCTGGACGTATGATCTTGTTTCAGATACTTGGACGGAGATGAATCCCGAGGTTAGTCCTTCAGCACGATATGATCATGACATGGTTTATGATTCGGCCAATGGTCGAATAGTGCTGTTTGGTGGATGGGATGGTTCTCGTAGTGATGAGACATGGACATATGATTTGGCCTCTAATACCTGGACCCAAATGGATCCTGACAGTAGTCCCCCTGCTAGAGATCGGCATGCCATGGCTTACTGTCCTGATGGCGAAAATGGCGAGGTGGTTCTGTTTGGTGGGCATGATCAGGAATCAAGATTGGATGATACGTGGATTTACGATATCGCAATTGATAACTGGACCGAGATAAACCCAGATGATAAGCCAGGTGCGCGGGACGATCATGCTATGGCATGCGGTATTACTGATGGTGGTGCTGATATAGTCTTATTCGGAGGACAGGCAGACGATGAGAAGTTGGATGATACATGGTTATATAACCTGGATTCCGGTGTATGGACAGAAATAGACATAGATACGAAACCGGCTGCACGCAGTGGCCATGCTATCATCCTTGACTCAGCTAATGATAAGGTAATTGCCTTTGGTGATTTGAGCGATACATGGGCATATGATATTACCACCTCTACCTGGGAAGAAATAGATATGAATGCAAAACCCTCTGCACGAAGTAACCATGCGATGACATATGTCTTGGGCAGTGGCAAGATAGTGCTTTTTGGGGGATACGATAGAACAGGGCGATTGGATGATACTTGGGTATACGATGTGTCTACAGGTGTGTGGCAGTTGATGAGTCTTGATGCTAAGCCATCACCTCGAGACCGACATGCGATGGTATATGATTCTGATAATAACGTGGTTATTCTCTTTGGCGGTTTCGTTCAGGATGATATGTATAGTAACGATACTTGGGTATATGATGTAGCCTCCAATGAATGGGAATTGAAAAGTCCAACTGTGAAGCCCTCGGCTCGAGGTGATCATGCCATGGTGTATGACCCCTCTAGTAGTAGGGCGATCCTATTTGGTGGGTGGGATGGTTCATATGACGATGAGACTTGGGTTTACGATCTGGACTCGAACACTTGGGAACAATTGGAACCCATAGAGAAGCCATCGGCCCGTGGATCCCATACTATGGTCTATGATTCGCTAAATAGCAGAGTAGTGATGTTTGGTGGTTGGGATGGTTCTTATGATGATGAGACCTGGGCCTATGATCTTTCCTCAGATATGTGGAAACAAATGAATCCACCTACAAAACCGTCTGCGCGTTTAGGGCATGCTATGTCCTACGATGCCTCCAACGGAAGAGTGGTGCTATTTGGTGGACATGATGGTTCCTATGATGGTGAGACTTGGGTGTATGACTTGACCTTAGATGCTTGGACCGAGATGATACCAGATGTGGCACCGCCTGCTACGAGTGGACATGCAGTATCCTTTGATCCCTCGGATAAAAGCATCGTCTTGTTTGGTGGGCTTACAGGTGACGATACATACAACGATGATACTTGGAAGTATGATTTAAAGAACTACTACGATGCCGGTATCTATACATCAAGAACCTTTGTTGCTAATGCCAGTAACTGGCATACAATCTCTTGGGCCGCCGATGTTGATAATGCTGAGGACCTACAGTGTCAAGTGGCTGTAAATAATGATGGCGTCAACTGGGACTATGTTGGTCCGGATGGAACTGCTCTAACTTACTATGATGATGCTACTGGTGGGGCACTATATCCTGAGCATAACGGAAGGTTCTTGAGGTATCGGGCATACCTTTCATCATCTGGTGGAAATACTCCACGTCTTCATGAAGTTCACATAGGGTATGTAGAGATAGGTCAACCGGAAGTGGAGGTTGTATCGCCAAATGGTGAAGAGCTTTTCATTGGAGGCGATAGTTATTCGATACGTTGGAAAGCTTCTGGTGCCTTTGGACCTGCTCCCATTTCCCTCTACTATTCTGCAGATAGTGGCATGTCATGGATTGGGATAGAGACCGGTTTGGCTAACACTGGTCAGTACACCTGGGTAGTACCAGAAGAAGAGATGCCGGAAGTTCTGGTGAAAGTAGTCGCAACGGATCTCAGTGGGAACAATACTTCCAATATATCCGACGATAGCTTTACCATCGGACTTAGCAGTGAATTTATATATCTTCATGAAGGCTGGAACTTCGTCTCTACCCCAGCTAGATTAGCAACAGGAAGTAACAGGATAGAGGATGTTTTTGGTGATGTTGATAGGGAGGGGAATCCGATATATCTCTTTGATGATGGTAGCTGGATCGAGATGCAGGATATTGACATCGTCCGACCTCTAGATGCTATCTGGATATTCAATGCCGGAGATTCTACCACAGTGGATCTGGATTTTGATCCTAATCCACTACAGTCTCCTCCCACTAAGGCCTTAGAATTTGGGTGGAATGCTGTGGGGCTTTCTTCAAAGGCACCGATTAATACCAACTCTGCTCTATCGTCAGTGGAGTCCAAATGGACATTCCTAGTCGGATATGATGCTGAGGCTGGCCTATATGAAGCTGTGATAGTTAACAATGATGAGACTGGTAGCTCTCACGATGAAGATAATGTAATGAAACCGGCCACGGGATACTGGTTGTATGTAACAGAGGATGGTGAGCTAGCAGGTATCACAGAAGGTGCGTCGGTTGTAGAACAAGTGGCGGGAGAAGCTCGGGAACCTGCTCAGGTACCAAGGGATATATCCTCGAGAGTACCGCTAGTGCCTGAGGCGTATTCAGGGGAGCTCATAATCAATTCAAAGCCTGCCCCGGTAGGCACTGAGATTGTAGCTACAATCAACGGAGTGCAAAAGAGTGAGCCATTTTTGACCACAGAACCTGGAAAGTATGGAGGAGTCAGTAGACATCTTAACGTGGTTGGTGAAGAGGAAGACGTAGGTATGCAGGTGGGTTTTTGGGTTAATGGTATGCGTGCGGATCAGACGGATACCTATGAGCCAATGACCACCACTTCTCTTGATCTGAGTGTCTCATTTGACGTTATGACTTGTGATATTAATGGCAATGAGCAGAGTAAGTTCATTCCGGGTGATACCGTGTACGGGAAAGGCAGTGGACTCGCTTCTAATGCAATATACAAGATTTGGATTCAAGATCATCCTGTGAATGAAGGTGATATGATTGTTACGGATCAGGATCCGTCTTTGGCAAAGGGTGAAGAAGTGATTACTGATGTGAACGGAAACTTTGGCCCGATCGCGATCTGGGAAATATCTAGCGACGCTCCAGCCTATCCTCGTGAGTATAACATTGTAGCGATAAATCAACAGCGTGGAGATCAATCCATATATCAATTCGGATATGATGCTTTAGACTCGGCTCAAGTTGCAGGATTCGTTGCTCCTGTGCCTGAGTTACCTACTGCGGTGTTGTTTGGATTTGGCTTATTTGGATTGGGTGCATATTGGACAGTGCGAAGACGTTGGGTCTTGAATGAACAAGTTATCCATGACTAGTCTTATGTGATCCGTCTGGGCCGCTATAAATGGGAATCCCTCCGATCCCGCTCAACATTACTTCAAAGGGTCGGAGGGATTTTCTTTCTTCCGATACTGGTTGATGTCTGCGTAATCCCATTATCCAGGCATAGATTTCCAGGACTGATATAGATCTGGTTATGGTTGAGGCCTTGTGAATTGAAGATTAGTATAATAGTATAAAGTAATGTTAATATTAGTATTGTTATCCTGATCTCTTCAAACCCGAAAAACCCTATATATACGGGATGGTGGACATAACTGGTAGGTGAGCATGGAAGTTCTTAGGCTTGCTGCAGGAAACCTAACGCGTAGAAGGATACGCACGGCTTTAACTGTCATGGGTGTGGCAATTGCCATAGCATTCACCGTGGGCATTCTCAGCATTAGTGAGGGATTCATGACATCTTTCGAAGATGTAGTGGAGAAGCAGGATATTGATATTGTTGTGGTTCCCAAAGGTGCGGCTGCTATGCCAATACCAGATGCCGCATCAGCAGCTGGGGATTTTCCAGATACTGTCGTGGCTGAGATTGCGGAAATAGATAATGTGAGTGCCGTTTATCCTACGTTTGGACATATGTTTATCCCTGAGGTAGAAGAGATGGCATCTGGTGGTGCTCTGGGTGGGATGGGTATGGTCAATGGGGTTCCAGATGGATACTTGGATGATGTGCTTTCCTATCTCGAGTTAAACGAGGGGGTCATACCACAGCCTTGGGAAGGTGATGTATTGGTTGTGGGGTCAGGCATGGCAGAGGTCTATCTGTTAGGCATTGGTAGTGTGATAACAATTGGTACGAGCGATTTTGAGGTAGTTGGAATACTGAAGGCCAGTGGAACATTCGACGATGCCAGCTATTTTGCACCATTGAAAGCTGTGCAGGAGGCCTATGGGAAAGGGCCAACTGAGGAGCAGCCGGGAAGTCTGAATTATATCGCTATTAAGGTGGATGATGTGACGGTGGCGGAAGAAACTGCACTTGAAATAAACGAGATCGAGGGATTCCAGTCGGTATTGGCAGCGCAAACGATGGATAGCGTTGTTGATAAGCTTGGCGAGCTGTTGGGCATGGCTCGATCTATTCACTTTGCTCTTGGGGCAGTCTCTTTATTGATTGGTGTATTGTTTATTCTATCCACCATGTTGATGGCGGTAAGTGAGCGTGTACGGGAAATAGGCACAATGAGGGCCATAGGCGTTCATAGAAGTTTCGTATTTCAGTTGATCATTATAGAAGCGACAATTACAAGTGTGGTGGCGGGTATCTTTGGTTGTATAGGGGGAATTATACTATCCAGATTAATCACAGTGGGTGTGGCAGAGAGTATGGGGGTGTCCTATGTTGAAGCGGTTGTTACGCCCCGCATACTGGTGCTAGGCATAGTGATAGCTCTGATTATGGGGATTTCGGCTGGACTGTATCCGGCGTGGCGAATTGCGCAGTCTAATATAGTGAAGGCTTTAAGGTATGAATGACATAGTACTTGAAACCCAAAACTTAGTACGTAGGTTTGTGGTTGGAGACCACGAAGTGACGGCATTGAATGGTGTGTCGTTGGTAGTGAATAAAGGGGAGTTTATCAGTATAACTGGTCCTTCTGGATCGGGAAAGACCAGCCTGCTGAATATACTTGGGTGTTTAGACCGAGAAGATTCGGGGGTGCTACTATTTGAAGGGCGAGATGTTTCTCAGATGAGCGATCGGTGCCTGGACGATCTCCGCTTAAGAAAGATGGGTTTTGTGTTTCAAACCTTCAACTTGTTCCCGACGCTCAGCGCTTTAGAGAATGTGATGTTTCCAATGGGTGTTGCTGGTGTATCTCGGAATGACCAGATGGGTAGAGCCGAAGAGCTATTGGATATAGTTGGACTTTCGCTAAGGATGCGCCACCGTCCTCGTCAACTTAGTGCTGGTGAAAACCAAAGGGTGAGTATCGCTAGGTCTTTAGCTAACAATCCGGTTCTGCTCCTAGCCGATGAGCCAACAGGCAATCTGGATTCTAAGAATACAAAGGAGATTACAGACCTTTTTAAGAGGATTAATCAGGCATTTAGCACAACGATTATCATGGTTACACATGATTTGGCTGTTGCTAGTGGTGCATCTCGACAGATCAGAATGATGGATGGCAAGATAACATAGGCCTATCCAGTTTGCTGTCACAATAATGGCCTAAAAGTGATAGCTATGTACTACATATCTCCGGAGTTGTTCAGCTCCTTTGGTAAGAATGGGGGGCGTTCGATTTTCTTCGAGGTACAGCCCTAGCCATCCTTAACTTGCAATGGGTGGTTAGGATGATCAACCTAGAGGTAGAATCCGGTACTACTATTGGTATTGAATTCCATGGGGTGGTCATATGAATCCGGTCCATCCCAGTCATAAATTGTAGGCTGGTCCAGGTTTTCATCATAATATGCTTCATATTGTGCATATGCCTTATCATAGCATGTGGCCATATCCCATGTTTCATGTCCATAACCTTGGATACCCCATATCAAGAAGAAATATGTCCAGGCACCATGTTGGTGTGAGATAGTATCCCATCCATACCCATTCTCTGTACTAGTGGATGTCATATATACTTGGGTTGCATTGGTAGTTCCGACGATCTCATTCATGCCGCCAGAATAGCAAGCATCTAAGAATAGGAAGAGTTGTGACGCGTTTGCATTCTCAAAATCTGCTGCCAATTCCTCATCGGTATAGGAACCATCGTGGCCGTTTTCACCCCAGTTATAATCCCATAGACAGAGGTAAGAAGAACCTTGTTTGTTTCCTCCACCATGCCCTGAAAACACTAGGGCAAGGCTATCGTCGCTGTCTGAGATTTCTATCATCGAGTGGATGGCGTTTCTAACATTCTCTTCTGAAGCAATTCCATCGTAAGAAGGATAGTCTTGGGAATTACTATCTCCGTATACCCAGCATGTATAGCCTTGGGCTACTAGGTGATGATACCAAGATGTAGCATCTTCGTCACAATAACTCAAATCTCCAGTGTACTTATAATCTGATATGCCAATGATGATGGCATACTTATTGATGGTAGATTCCATTGTAATAGAGTAGCTTTGTGTATCAGATAGTCCTTCATCGTCTTGCACCACGACGGTCACGTTATAGTCATCGTCCTGTGTGCTATGTGGGATCCACTGAATGATGCCAGTAAGTGGATCAATGGTCATGCCTTCTGGAGAAGTGGTAAGTGAGTAGGTTAGCGTATTGGAACTGTCTGGATCTAGTGCTTCAACGGTATAGGAGTAGGATTCTCCCATTGTGGCGGTTGTCTCTGCAACTGATACTATTTGTGGAGGATCGTTGACTTCTGAGACAGTGATGACAAAGCTTTGCTTATTGGATAACCCATTCTGATCCTCTACTACCACTGTAACGTCATTATTACCCACATCCGAGTTGTGTGGTGTCCATTGAATGGTTCCCGAGCTTGGATCGATGGTCATATCTTGGGGTGATGTGGTGAGTGAGTAGGTATGGTTGTCATGTATGTCTGGGTCATGGACATTGACCTGGTAGGAATAGGGTTGATCTTCTGTTGCGTTTGTTACTGCGGTTGATATGATAAGAGGTGTATTATTGGCATCTGTAGTTGGGATGGTAAAGTCCTGAACATGAGAGAGCCCTCCTTGGTCCTCTATCATCACACTTACGTCATTATCTCCCGTTTGAGAATCACTTGGTGTCCAGAGGATGAGTCCGGTACTCGGATTAATGGTCATGCCAGATGGTGATAGTAGTAGTGAGTAGGTTAGTCTATCATCTCTGTCTGGATCGTAACCATCAACGTCATAGGAATACAGTTGATTCTCAGTGGCAGGTGTTACTGCTGATGAGGCGATTACTGGGGGATCATTGATGTCCTCAATGGAGATGACGAAGCTCTGCTCATCGGAGGCTCCCTCGTGATCTTCTACTACCACAGAAATATCGTTATCACCCACCTGTGAATTACTTGGTGTCCAGAGTATCAATCCTGTGCCGGGATTTATGGTCATTCCGGATGGTGATACAGGTAGGGAGTATGTCATAGTTTCATCTGGATCTGGGTCCGATGTCTCGATTTGGTAAGAGTACAATTCTTCCTGTATACCTAACGTAATTGCCTCAGATGTAATGTGAGGAGGATCGTTGACATCGGCCACGTTAATAGTAAAGCTCTGAGTATCGGACAGCCCTATTCTATCCTCTACCTTCAATGTCACATTATGGTCACCGACTTGAGTGCTAGAAGGTGTCCATTGCGTTAATCCCGTAGAGGAATCAATAGTCATCCCCGTCGGTGCTTCGGATAGATGATAGGATAGAGTATCGCCAATATCGGGATCAAAGGCCTCTACATCGTAGGTATAAAGCGTATCCTGAATCGCAGAGGTTTTTGCTATAGAAGTAATGTCTGGAGGTTCATGTGGGCGATCGATTTCGTCGGGAGCTGGGTAAGGTTCGTTACATCCGGCACTGGATGCAGCAAGCAGGAGTAAGCAGTCAAAGCCTATTAGAGCGAATGTACACCTTTTGAACGTTTGCATGTTTACCTCCGATTGCCGAGAATCGCTCTGTGTACTGCGCCTATACTTGATGGTGTCTTGTATACCATCGACAATCGAAGTCTATGACATGAAAGTTAAACTCCAGGTATATGTAGTAAATGGTAGAATAAGTATGTGGTAAACATGGAGTAAAAATTCGTGAAAATGCAAAGGAGGGTCTTGTCATAGAAGGAAAATAAAATGTAAGGAATGGTAATTGGAATTTGATTCTTTAAGGTAAACCCCTGGCTTTGCCAGGGGACCCACATAGTTTGACAGATCCGGGAATATGAAAGAGCCTCCTAACTGCGAACCGCTCAAAGTTAGCAGTAGAGGAGGCTAATGGAAGATATACAAAGTCTAGGTCACACAGTATGGGATTGCAAG
>JAXHVC010000095.1:0-2556 GCA_034189315.1 Chloroflexota bacterium
AAATACAACAAGGCCCTCGTCTTGCTAAAGTAAACCACATGCAACTCGAATGGGGTAACTATCAAGGGACTTATGACGATTTTCAGATCAAAAGAGGCTAAGAATTGGACTCACTCAGTTTCTCTAGCCAAGTCTTAAGGAGCTTTTGATCATTTAGAATATTGATATAAGCGGAATATGGATCGATCTCTCCCTTATCCACCCTATCCAAGTGATGACTGAATTCTCCATCGCCTTGTACCAATGACCAGAGCCTGCCCACGATCCTCTGCTGTACTGTTTCAATGAGCTCGGTTCTTCGCCGGAGTTGACGTTTAGTATCTAGTTGCCCCGTTTCCTCAAGCATACGGCGATGTGCTGCAACGGATTCCCATAGTTCGTTTGTGCCAATATCGTTGACTGCTTGAGTGGGGATCACGGGAACTTGCCAGCCCTCTTTCTTGGGGCCTTGGCTAAGCATGGCCTCTAGCTCTACGACTAGCTGATCTACCCCTGGACGGTCTGCCTTATTGACTGCAAAAACATTGGCAATCTCCAGGAGACCAGCTTTCATGGTCTGAATTGTGTCTCCTGATTCTGGGACTAGTACGACTATTATACTATCCACTGCTTCTAGGATGTCCAGTTCCGTTTGTCCCACACCAACAGTCTCAACTAATATCACATCCTTGCCAAAGGCATCGAACAATTTCATAACATCTCTGGTGGTCTTGGGGAGTCCCCCCAGACTACCTCTCGTTGCCATGCTACGAATGAATACACCTTCATCAAGGTAGTGCTGTTGCATTCTGATGCGATCTCCCAAAACAGCACCACCAGAGAAGGGGCTTGTGGGATCAACTGCCACGATCCCAACCGTTAGCCCCTTACTTCTAATTATGGATGTCAAACGGTCAACCAGGCTGCTCTTTCCCGCCCCTGGCGGGCCGGTGATACCGATGCTGAATGCTTTACCGATGTTGGGGTAGACTTGCCTCATTAGCTCCGGAGTATCGGACGATTCTCGCTCTACTATGCTGATTAGTCTGGCCAGCGATAATTGATCACCGGCTACCATCTTCTCAATGAGCTCCAGTTCTTTTGCAAAGTTATCCTGATTCTTCACCTTCAACACCCTCTCTACGATAACCAAGTACCCTTTCAACAGCTGATCGACAGCAAAGAGAATCGTCCTTTGAACTGACCGCGAGCAAGAAATAGCTTGGTGACTAGGATTTTATGTTGCTACGAATATAGTTGGCAATTTCTCTAACGGATGTACCTGGACCGAATATTGCTGAAACACCGCTGCTTTTCAAAAACTCATGATCTTCTCCAGGAATGATGCCTCCTCCTATGACCAACACATCACTCTTTTCCTTATCCTTAAGTAGCTTGACTACCTCGGGGAACAGATAGTTGTGTGCACCGGAAAGGCAACTGAGACCTATGACAGCAACATCTTCCTGCAACGCTGCCTGTACGATCTTCTCAGGGCTCTGACGCAAGCCAGTGTAGATGACCTCCATACCTTCGTCTCTCAATCCTAGAGTCAAGACCTTAGCACCGCGATCATGACCATCGAGACCTGGTTTTGCCATCAAAACCTTAATGGGTTGCTCTTCTGCCACGACTAACCTCCCTATCTCAGATTATGATCTTCTTCGTAGATTATGTGATTCTGAAGTATAACATTCCGGCTTATGACACGCAATTATACATCACGATTGCACATTGAGCCATGTGGCTATCTAGCCTTTATAAGTAGAGAAACTATTAAAACCCATACAATTGGCTGAGAGTCTGTCTACCTATTCCTAGGTGGGTCATATTGCCGCCCACCCTTCATGCCAGACGTTACCATAATCTGCAAAAGAGATGAGCTTGGAATGATGTATGACATTGCGGATGGAATGGCTTTTGGTTGAATGACTCGTATTAGCGATAAAACCTGTGAACTAGAAGGGGCCAAAGGATAGTATTCTGGTTAGTATGGGGAGGTGAAACGTCGGAAGTTGTTCCTATGAATTAAGATGATGTTTGGCATCTACTACGATGGGAAGGTGGTTCTTGTCTGGACGTATTAACCGCTGAAAGTCCATTTGTTCTTGAGATGAAGAACCATGATTTAGAAGCATTAATATATGGTGACGATACAAGCACATTTAAGCTGCAATTTTATATCGACATTAAAGGTGTGCGAGATCAAGTTGGTACAGTACGACATAGCTACAATATTAATGATGCTGTGTAAAAACAAACTAGCTGTTTAATTGCGAGGAACACCAGAGACGAAGCAATCTCAGAAAAGCGATATTACTAAACACGCGAGATTGCTCCGCTCGCTATGACAGGCAGGGTTTGCCCGACAAACAATGGGTTTTGGAGGTATGGTAATAATCATTCATTATTATAGTTAGGCAAGTATCTCGATATATAGACAGCATTTCTCATGAACATTAGGCCGACGCGCGAAGTGTGTCGGCCTAATATGTCATTCAGGGAATCATCTTAAAGACCAAATACTACAATGCTGGTCAATTGACGCGACGCTACCATGTTAGCAATAAATTGTAT
>JAXHVC010000096.1:0-16650 GCA_034189315.1 Chloroflexota bacterium
ACCGTCATTCTCCTACCCATTCTCAATCCCTCTGTCCCAATCTGATCTTCTTGCATTAGACACCTTCTATATGATTCTACTTCATCTCCTAGGTGTCCAACTTAATTGTAGACCAAAGGACTATTACTTATTCTGTAGGACTATCGATAGGAGGAGAGCTTCTTGTCATCAACAACAATACTGTAGCTGCCGGTATTACAATGCCCACAGCGATCAGCAGCCAGATCCAATCTGGGGGGCCTGAGTCACCATTAGAATCCCCTCCTTGCGCAACTAGCCCCTGGTTTTGGTTACTGTCGTTATCCTCGCTGCCCGCAGAGGAGTTTACGTTTGTGTCCGAACTATCTGGAGTATCATTGTTTGTATTATTACTAGGGACATCCGGATCGGCTTCTTCATCTATAGTGACTTGAATTGGTCCAAACAAGTTATTGGAATCACGAGTTTCGCCGGCCTCCGGAGGGACATCTAGATAAACCCAGAGTTGATAAATGCCTGCCTCATCATATGTTAGCGTCACAGTATTATCTATGCTTTCTCTCGGCTCAAGGCCATCCACTGCAAACGATGAGTCTCCCGTATCTCCATCTTGCGGAGGTCCTGTTCTGTCTTTATAAACCCAACCCCAAAACCAATATCCAGGATCAACCGAGCCCAGGTTTTCAATAGAAACAGTGACATCTATTGGCTCACCCACAATGCCGGTGATTGGGGATGGATCTACCTTGGTAATCGCTAGGTCCGGGACATCAGCTGGATCGTCTCCAACTTCAATATAGACAGTAGCTGGATTGGAATCTTCCGCACCATCATTTGCCTTATAGACAAACGTATCTGTGCCAGAGAAACCCTCATCAGGTGTATAGCTGAAGGAGCCATCGCTTTCCAGGTTTAGGTTACCGTCACTGGGTTCTGTGATAAGCACTGCAGTTATTTCATCGCCATCGGGATCGGAATCGTTCTTCAGTACTCCAGGATCAGGTTCGTTCAAGATGTCATCATGTCCAATCGAATAGGAGTCATCTTCTGCTTTGGGCTTTGTGTTTTTCAGAGCAAAATTAGCGGTAATGGAGTAGTCTTCATCTAGGGTAATAGTCGTGCTGGCAGCTTCTTTATCTTCGATAGTATCTACATCCCCTGTCCACTCAGTGAACTCGTAATGAGAGTCCGGTGTGGCTTCAATCTTCACCTTGATACCATCGTTTCCAGAGAAACGCCCCTCACCTGGTTCACTAACAGAACCACCATCTGAACTAGATATGGAGAGAGTCCAAGTCTGAGGAACTATAACCGTGATTGATTCTGGACCAGCAACGTTGTTTGTCTCATTTTGTTCCTCTACTTGTCTATCACCATCAACCAAACTCCACAGTTGATAGACGCCAGGAGTATCATATTCTATGGTGAACTCGACCCCTGTGCTCCACTGAGCTACTAACCTGTTCACAGCCTGACTATATTTAGGAGGATCATTGGGCGATGGCTCGGCATTTCTATCGGGATAGAGTCCAACTTGAAAATCCTCTGCCCCGAGAAGACCCTGGTTCCTTACAGTCACTGTCACTACTATCTCCTCACCCGCAGGTATAGGTGTGGAGGGTACATCAATACTTGTGATTGTAAGATCGGGACTGAATAAGGGCGTATCAGGTTCCTCAACAATTATCTCTTCTGGTCCAGCAACATTATTGTCCTCGTCCAGTTCTACCACCGCATTATCCTGATCCACCTGAGCCCAAAGCTGATATGTCCCCTTAGACTCATATCGTATGGGCAAAACCACGTTTCTACTATCACCAACAACAATTTCTTCATTAACCCATGTGTGAATGTCTCCTATGTCTGATTCTTCAGGGGCTGCTGTCCTATCCTTGTACACGTCCAAGCGAAATCCGCTTACAACACTGTCTCCTACATTAGATACTGTAATAGTAACCTCGAATTCCTCATCTTCTAGAATATTGGTAGTACCAGGACTTATACCTGTAATTGTAAGATCAGGATATTCTGCAGGGACACTGGGATCTACATCTGGATCGGCTAATACGGTCTGGAATGGACTAATTAGTAGTCCCAGAGTACATCCAACAATAAACATCTTGCCAAGTACTGAAAAACTTTTATTATGATATATCATCACTTTCTTAACCCCCTAAAAGGTAGTGCACATTACTCATCTCAATTATCATCATGTATTCCTTTAGGCGCAGATTTTACTCCAGCATTATTCAATTGTCACCTTTTTTATAATTCTAGGTTTGGCTGGGATTTATATTAGCTTGGATTATATATAGAAGTATGTAAATGGATACCGTATAAAGCGTGTAATTGTATGCGTTTCATAACCATTTGAAACATCATCATAAAAAAGAGTGTTTGTGCGAGGCCGTCACCTGGAATAAAGACGTGCTACGCTTTCTCAGATACACAATTTCATCTCAAATCCATCTCCAAGTGATAATCAAATCTATGGTGTGAAGTGGAGCAGACTATACAGGGATGTCTTATCTATGAGTGGTAGAAATGCTTTCGGTAACAATGTAATACGATGATTTGAAGTACAAGGGAACAGAGACTCCTAGCCATAAATACGCTATGATATTAGCTAGTGTATTGGTAGTAGAAGTGGTCTGCCAAGTTTGAGGATGCTATGGATTGTTGTTGGCATGAAAGGGATAACCAATCAGCAAGTGCAATTACCATACATCCTTGGGCTGGGTTGACAGGGCAATGCAGTTATAGAAGCAGGAATTCACTCATAGATATACTAGGGGGAGACAGAAGATAAGTGACAGCCAAAACACTTATGATTCAGGGAACCGGTTCCTCTGTTGGGAAGAGTATACTCGTAGCTGCACTATGTCGTATCTTTAAACAGGATGGCATTAGCGTCGCCCCCTATAAATCCCAGAATATGTCCCTGAATTCCTTTGTCACCCGAGATGGCGGAGAGATGGGAAGAGCTCAGGTGGTACAGGCAGAAGCAGCGGGAATTGAGCCTTCTGTGGATATGAATCCCATCTTACTTAAGCCGGAGGCGGATGCCAGGAGTCAGGTGGTTCTATTGGGTAGACCGGATCAGGCACTTCCTGCCAATCAGTATTACCTTCATACTCCAAGACTCCTACAAGTGGCTCAGGAATGTCTTGATCGACTTCGTAAGCAATATGATTTGGTACTTATTGAAGGGGCGGGCAGTCCAGCTGAGATTAACCTCAAAGCCCGAGAGATTGTTAATATGCGGATTGCAAAGATAGCAGAGGCACCAGTATTGCTAGTGGGTGATATTGATAAGGGCGGTGTCTTTGCATCTTTAGTGGGAACTCTCGCACTACTTGATGATGAAGAGCGGAGCTATGTTAAGGGATTCATCATTAATAAATTTCGTGGTGATGTTTCAATACTTCAACCAGGATTGGATCAACTTGAACGAATGACATCGCTACCCGTCATTGGAGTTGTACCTTATTACAAACATATTTTTATTGACGAAGAAGACTCCGTTCGCCATCAAGAGCACGCCAATAGTCCTGATATAGATATCGCGGTGATCTATCACCAGCACATCTCCAACTCTACAGATTTTGAACCTCTGCAGAGGGAAGAAGGGGTTTGTATACGGTATATAAAGAGAGCTGAAGAGCTTGGGCAACCGGACATTATAATACTGCCAGGGAGCAAGAGCACTATATCCGATCTTGCACAATTAAGAGAGAATGGATTGGCTGCGGCTATCACCAATCAAGCAAGGGCGAATACATTAGTACTGGGGATTTGTGGTGGATTCCAAATGTTGGGGAATCGCATCAATGATCCAAAGCATACAGAATCTGATGAGGACTCTGTACCGGGATTAGGCCTACTAGACGTGATTACTTCATTCGAATCAGCTAAAACAACCTGGCAAGTGAAGGCAAAGGTAGTTGGCCAAAAGGGTATTTTTTCGTTGTTGTGTGGATACGAAATCGATGGCTATGAGATTCATATGGGACAAACCTTTCATGCACACACAACACCGATCTTCCAAATACTTCGGAGGGGAACCCAATATACCGATCACTTGGATGGAGCAGTAGATGATTCGGGATTAGTAATGGGTACCTATTTACATGGGCTTTTTGAGAATGATTCCCTTCGACATGCATTTGTTAGTGAGCTTCGTAGTAGGAAAGGATTGGATACCATCAGAGAGCAATTCTCTTTAGCCAAAGACTATGAGTACGATCTTCTGGCAGATCATGTGCGACAAGGATTGAATATGAATCTGGTCCGACAGATCTGTGGACTATGATGACATTTCTCCAGATATGTAGTCGATATAGAATTCTTCCTCGAATGATGGCCCTTCTTCTGAAAGATCACGCTTAGTTAAGCCATCCTACTTTCGAGAGAATAGTGAGGTATTTGTCAATGATCCAAATGATGCTGGTGAGGCATGGCCAAACAGATGGCAATATACAAGGACGTTATCAGGGACGAACCGATGTGGATCTCAATCAAGTGGGGAGGGAGCAGGCTAACAAGCTAGCGCAACGTCTTTCTTCAGAAAAGATTGGTTATATCTACTCCAGTAGTCTAAAGCGGGCTATGCAAACGGCGGAAGCCGTAGCAAAACTTCATGGTATGACTGTTATCCCAAGAGAAGATATCAGAGAGATCGACGTTGGAGATCTGGAGGGTATGACGGTAGAGGAGATAGAGCGTAAATATGGGTCTCAGCGTGAATTATGGGAGAATAACAGTTGGTGCCCTCCTGGTGGGGAAAGCCTTGTTCAATTGAATCATCGTGTTGGTAAGTTCATTGAAGATATTAGGCAAAGGCATGATGAGAACACTATCTTGGTTGTGGCACATGGTGGAACGCTGCGAAGCCTGCTATCCAACTGCCTGGAATTCGGAACTCATACATGGCCTCGCATTAGTATTGACAGTGCCTCCCTTTCTATTATTACCTTAAATGAAGATAGAGCAATGCTTAGCTTGTTGAACGATACGTGTCACCTGCAAGATTCAAAGGGCTATATTTAGGTTCTTGGGCTGAATGATTTGAGCTGTTAATACCCAAATCAACAACATAGTCTCTTATGCTGTACATGATGTCTATTGCTTAGTAATCAGGACGCTACGATGTATAAGTCAGCTTGCATTTGCCCAAGCCATCTATTATCCTCTCCAAACGAGTATAATCCTTAGATTGCCAGTTCGGTAAGTGTAATAACCTTCCTTATAAACTCATATGCCATATATGCTGTGCGCACAACTTGAGGCGTAAAGACATCTCTGTGCTGGTACATTTGATCTTTGTGTAGTAGCGCAAGGCATAGAGCGATTATCAGATAGTGGACTCATCGATAAGCGACACTGCAAGTACCTATAGTGAACCATTGCGCCAGCGGCTGGGCACCATCCCTACAGGTCCAGGTGTATACCTATTCAAGGATAAAGCGGGGAATATCCTTTATGTGGGAAAAGCAGCGAACCTATACAATCGTGTCCATTCGTATTTCGGGGCTGCACAAGGCCTCTCATACAAAACACAAAGATTGGTGGCGCGGATAGAAGATTTCGAGTTATTTGTTACTAGCTCGGATCAAGAGGCTCTCCTACTTGAGTGTAACCTAATAAAAAAGCATTGCCCCCATTATAATGTGCGTCTCAAGGATGATAAGAGTTATCCATATCTCAAGGTAAGTCTTTCGGAAGACTGGCCACGAGTCTATGTTACACGTCGGTTAGAGAAGGATGGTGCCAGATACTTTGGTCCATTTGCCAGCGCTAGTTCTGTTCGACAGACACTACAGCTAATACGAACCCTATTCCCTATCCGTTCCTGCAGAAAAAACATAACAGGAAGAGACACAAGGCCATGTTTGGAGTATCACCTTCATCGCTGCCTTGGTCCATGTATAGGTCAAACTACAAGGGAAGAGTATCGAGAAATCATCCGACAGCTCATTCTATTTCTGGATGGTAAGCAAGAGGTTGTACTACGCCAACTACGGAACAAGATGCAAGCTGCGGCCCAAAACCTCGAATATGAAAAGGCTGGACTGGTTCGAGACCAGATTCGTGCCGTTGAGAAGGTAATGGAACGACAAACCATATCAGCTCCACAGGGGGAGATGGATGCTATCGCCTTTGCACAAACCAGGGATAGGGCATATGTGCAAGTGTTTTTTATTCGAAGCGGGAAGCTCATAGGACGGGAACACTTCATACTGGAAGGGACTGATGATGAAACACCCTCTCAAATCATGGGCAGCTTTGTGTCGCAGTTCTACAATTATGCCCCTGATATCCCTCCCTTAGTATTGATTGAGTACGACGTTGAGGATCTTGAGACCTTGGAACGATATCTCAGGGAAAGGAGGGGTAGTAAAGTAGAACTTCGTGTACCGCAGCGAGGCCTCAAGAAAGACCTGTTAACCATGGTAGAGGATAATGCTCGTCAGGGACTGGAACAGCTGAGGTTTAGGCTAATCACTGAACCAGAAGCCATATCTGAAGCATTGGGTGGATTAGCCAAGGAGCTGCAGTTACCAGCAGATCCAAGGCGGGTAGAATGCTATGATATCTCGAACATTCAAGGAACTTCAGCAGTTGGTAGTATGGTTGTGTTCGATGAAGGGATACCCCGAAAATCCCATTACCGGCGTTTCAAGATCCATACCGTGGAAGGCCCTGATGATTACTCTATGTTACGCGAAGTGCTCCGCAGAAGGTTTAGGAAGAATCCTGAAGGGACCTGGGCCATTCTACCAAACCTAGTCCTTATCGATGGAGGAAAGGGCCAATTGAATGCAGCTATGGAAGTAATGAGTGAACTAGAAGTAGACTCTGTTCCCGTAGCCAGTATAGCTAAAGAAAGGGAGGAAATCTTTATACCAGGGCGGTCCGATCCTGTGCTGCTTCCCGCTAACTCAGCTGCCCTTTATTTGCTACAGAGGATTCGTGACGAAGCACATCGATTTGCTATTACCTACCACCAGAGGTTACGTCAAAGGGATGCATTCACTTCACCACTCGATAGGGTTCCTGGCATTGGGTCCAAACGCAAACGAGCTCTGATGAAGGAATTCGGGTCTATTCGAGCGATTAAACAAGCGACCCTAGAGGATCTAGCGAGAGTGAAGGGTATCACACCCTACTTGGCCAGAAACATCAAGGAATTCCTTTAGAACCATGTCCTAATGTGTTTTGTTATTTATATTGAGAGATGGGCAAACGCATTGATAAGTGGTCGGACGTTTGCTATACTTCCATATCGTTTGCCCTCATCGTCTAGGGGCCTAGGACATCGGCCTTTCAAGCCGAAAACAGGGATTCGAATTCCCTTGAGGGCACTTTTACTATTAACCCTTTGGTGCTATTGAGCCTCTTTAGACAGATATTTGGATCTACCTTCATCTATGGCTTGCAGTTGGTTTTCTTGCTGATATTTTCCTTGTCATCATTAATATATCGAATTATAAAGATAACCGATACAGCTAATCCCACCGGAGACCATCTAACCCAAAAACTTCCATTAGCGTACATGCCTTATGGCGCTGTTAATAATCATGTGTATGCCACTGCTTCAAGAAGTGAACAATGGTCCTGAATATTTTACTCAACTACAGCGATATTCTTACCCGACTATTAACCTTATGTATTTTCATTTTCACATTGAGATCATATGAGTGGTTGGATAAGAATAGGCTCTTTGGCCTGGTGTATGACATGAAACAGCCAGCCGGTGAATATTAAAGGATATGAGCATCTATAGAGCTACTAGTTAGAGAAGACGCAAACGATTGTGCAGAATGCTGATGGTGGCTAGACGTTTAACTTATGACAACGATGATCCCTACGCTTGAGCTCGTTCAGTGCCTATAACACATGGTGCTTTAAATAGACATCAAGATAACAAATCGTTTTTTTTCACTCTTAATCAACATCGGCCAAAGATTGCCACAGAATGCGGCTGACCTTCATAGGATCGCTGGCCACGACACTAGCTGCATACAACTCCATAGTACCCATATCCGAGGCGCGGCTCATGGGATCACCACGATCAACAATCCTCACGAGAACTGGAAAGTCTTGCCAATCTTCTTCGACCTCACCGAACGGGGAAGTAATCAATGCCAGGTTGAATGCTCTTACTCCCATGCATTGGCGATAGGCATTTAAAACCTCATAAATTCGCTCCATTAGTGATAGATCGAGGGATTGAGAGAACAACAGGATTTCCTTGTCCTTGATCGGGGTTAGAGAAGAGATGATCCTAACCCCCTCTTTTTCCATACCACAGCCAACTTTTGAATGTATATGAAATAGATCATCAAAGTAGTTGGTATTGTATCTTCGCCTATACCATACCGCATTTCGCCGAAGACCTTCGATCTTAGCATAGTGCATACCGTGGGTTAGCATTACCTGTGCATGCCCATGTTCAAGCGAAGCTCCAGCCTTCCACTGACAATTCCAGATGAAAAGGAAATACTTGGCAGAAGGATCTGTGGAATAGGCACGCTTTGCCCATTTCCAGCCCACTTGTATATAATCAATTACCTTATCCCTATCAAACTGCAATGGGTCGTAATCGCGAAAGCTTATTACTCCATGTAGCCCATCGTACTTGGCTATGTTGCTGGCGGTAATACAGTACTTACCTTCGACCCTTCCAAAGGTATCCTTAGGTGTTGTAGTGAGTGGATCTCTGAGTGGATCATCCCAAATATTGTCACAATCGGGGGATGCTATTTTACATGGCGTGCTAGATCGAATGGGTCTTGAAGCCCTCAGCTTGTTAAATAGGGCACCATCTAGCGTGACCTGATTGGTGATCTTCACAATTGTTTGAGTAAAGACGTTATCCAGGTTCCCAAATTGCTTCTCAATCCAAGGATGCATTATTCCTGGAGCACAGATGGTGCCTGTAGTCACATTGATATAAAAAATACGGTTAAAAATTTCCTTGTCTTTGCTTGGCAATGCTTCTACAAGGTCTTCTATATCCACAATTCCTTTGGTTGTGATCAAGCCTGGTCCCCTCCTACCAACAGAGTATTACCCACCCCATAAGATTTTCCATCTCGCGAGGGCCCCTGCTTACTCCCTATGAAGCTCGATACTTTATAGGGCATCCCCAAAGATAAGACGGTTTAACCACGATCCCAATGAAAGGTAACTAAATCCCTTTTGAGATCTCCTAGAGCTGTCTTGTTTATCTTAGACTGGGGCTAGCACAAACTCACTTGATCCCTGCATAACCCTAACGGAAATTACGATCAAATGTATGAACTCTCCCAGGAATGAAAATAGGGGCAAACGGAACAGTTTACCCCTATTAGTCCCTACTTCGATATAATAGATATTATCACAAGAATTTAAAATGCCTCAGCCCCTCAATTATCCCGGCGCTATAATCACCTGCAGCATGATAGGCTGATTTTCCGTTGAAGCTCTTAAGTTCCGGTTGGGCATTTCCCACGATAATGCCTTTGAACCCAGCCTGAAACAAATCTAGGTCATTTCCAGAATCGCCACATACTACGATGTCCTGTGGATCAATATTAAAGCTCGTAGCTAGATAGTTAGCTGCTTTGGACTTGCTCGACTTTATAGGCAGGAAGTCTAAGAATTGGCCAGCACTATGAATAACCGTTGCATCAAGTCCTGCACCATTTAATCGAGTGTCTATTTCTTGCAACACCTTCGCCGAATTCTCACGGAGATAATAGCTTAGTTTGAACTCCGTTTGCCATTGGTCATCTTGCAGAGATAATTCTTGGATATCGCCAAGTAGTCTTTCTATGCTTTGCCTATCCCATCCCTCCGAGATTATATTGCTCCAGTTGGGGTCTATCAGGAAATTACCTTTCTTTTGAATATAGACCTCTGTGCCCACCATACAGATGCATGCATCTGGTATTGAGATATTCTTGTCCTGTACAAATTCCAATATTGAAGGTAGATGCCTACCAGTAGCAAATACTAGGAGGAAAGCGTTCTGGTGTATATGTTCTACCAACTCATACATGGAGTGGTCATCACCGATGAAGGTTCCATCAAGATCGGTACAGATTAACTTTCTTGAGTTACGCTGCTGCTCCAAGTATCCCCCTTAGAGATCCGATACTGTATCCAACGTCTTACGTGCAATCATTTCCCATGTGAAGTTATCCATTGCTGTCTTGTATCCCTTTTTCCCCATAGCGCTGTGTTTCTTCTTGTCTTTGAGCAATGATGTTATAGAAGATGCCATGATATCTGTATCGATAGGATCGACAACTTGAGCATCTTCACCATTATGCAGGAAATACTTTAGGCCACTCTTGTCTGTTACTACAGCAGGGGTTCCACATGCCATCGCCTCTATAGCCACCATTCCAAATGGTTCATATACCGAGGGCATAACGAATATTTCTGCAGCATTATAGAATTGCTCCAGTTCTGAGACATGGCCATGGAACAACACTCGTTCTTCTATTCCCAAATCCGCAGACAGTTTTCGAAGAACCTCCTTCTGCTCCTTTTCTGCATCTGTGGGATTCTGTGAACCTATAGCGAAGACTAGGTTAACATCCGGTACACTATCAATAACTGGCTTCATAGCCTTGACCAATAGATCATAGGCCTTGTTCGAAGCAATTCTTCCTACACTCAGTACGAACCTAGGTGGCAACTTGAACTTATTCCTAACCTCCTGCACCTCTGAACTAGTCATTATATGGTATTTATCAGCATCAAAACCGGGAGGGATCACTGCTATCTTGTTGTCTGGAATTCCATAGTCATCACGAATGATATCCTGTTGTTGAGGTGTAGTGGCAATGACTCTGTATACACTTTGCATAATGATTTTCTCGGTGTCATTGCGCTCCTTGTAGTTAAACTCCCTCTCTACAGCGGACCTATCGAGTTTCCGTCCTTCCCTTACCGCAGCCTCCTCCATATTACGCTCTTTCCAAATTCCCAGTGAGTGGGGTGTGAATACATGGGGAATCTTGAAATTCTCTGCGAGCTTTATACCTACAAATCCTGCGTCCCAATAATGTGAATCTATGAACTGGTATTCAAGTCTATTGTCATGACAATATTGAGTAAAGCCTTCAATCAATACAGGCAACTCTCTGATAAGGTACTCCTTGGGAATAAAATCCCTTCCACCGCATGGGATTCTAACAATTCGCACATCATTATTGATAGGTTCAATCTGAGGCAAATCTTCAAACTGTCTTGTCAGAATATCCACTTGATACCCATGCTTCACCAATCCCTTTGAGAGTTCAATAACTACAACAATCTGCCCTCCGGTGTCAGGAAGCCCAAAGTGAGGAGCTTTAGAAAAATACCCATGAGTCGACACCATCAGTATCCTTTTCATCATTGTCCCCCTTTACTAACAACGGACTATACTCAAACAGCATTCTGCCCCTTTGATACAATAAACAGTGCAAGACCGCACTATCTTATACTGAAAATAACATCTATGGCAACTAGGGAATGATTGTGGAAACATAGTAAAACAGTGATTCTCTCAAAAGGGCAGTGTGATAACCTCAGAGACTACACTACACTCATTTGCCTGATATCTAGATAGGGTGAATCCCTATTCCCGATGGGGAAATGGAATGTGGAATCTCCTGTTAACCACTTCACTGTAAGGCAGGTTTACATTTTGCTCATGATCTGAATATGCGTATAATTCGCTATCTATAGGGACAGTATGAATATCACCATTGTGTGATATCAATGGTGAATCTGAGAGGGAATTAATGATGCGGAGCGAGACCGAAACACAGCAGCCAGAGATCACATCGGATGAAAAAACATTTGCCCTTATAAGCCACTTGGCTCCCCTCGCTACAGGTGTTGTAGCAGTTGGGCATATTATTCTCCCGCTATTGATCTTGCTACTAAAGGGAAAGGAATCGAAATTTGTGGAAGATCATGCCCGAGAATCCCTCAATTTCCAGATTACGATTACCATCTACTGGATTGTGACCATTCTTCTTATGTTTGTACTAGTAGGTTTCCTGCTGGCAATAAACCTTGTGATTATGCAAATCGTTTTCATGATAAAGGCGATGCTAAAGGCGGGCAACGGAGAGCAATATAGATATCCTTTGTGCATTCGGTTTGTGAAGTAGCACTCACATAAATCGGCATAGGGGAACCAGTTTGTGATTGTTATGGCTTTGCTTATAGCTAGGACAATGTCATAACGTATCGAATTCTGTTATCGGCGCCTTGTTGCTTACATCAATATGTGTTGTTATCAAAAGAAGTCTGCACTAATGAGTATGATATTGAAAGACTAGTGAGGTGTTTGAATGAGCCTGTTAATGATTGACCACGATAAATGTAAGAAGGATGGTATGTGTGTGACTGTATGTCCCGTACGTATCATAGAAATAGAGGAGCAGGGGGCATTCCCTTCACTGATCGAATCTGGTGAAGACATATGCATAGACTGTGGGCATTGTGTCGCTATATGTCCGCATGGGGCGTTAAGCCTTAAAACCATGAAGGCTGAGGATTGTACTTTAGTAGACAGGCATAATCTACCATCGTCGGATCAAACTGAGCATCTAATTCAGTCTAGGCGCTCTATTCGTTTTTATAAGGAAACTCCAGTGCCGAGGGATATCCTGACCAATCTGGTAAAAGTCGCTGGTCATGCCCCTTCCGGACACAATACACAACCAGTTGAATGGTTGGTAATTGAGGATAGTAAAGAAGTCAGACGTCTGGCTGGGATTGTGGTGGATTGGATGCAATATATGATTAAGGAGCGACCATCATTCGCCGAACCCCTTCATTTAGATAAGATTGTCGAATTGTGGAATCAAGGACAGGACTTCGTACTATGGGGGGCTCCACATATTGTAATAGCCCATGGATCAGAAGCCTGGCCTTTGGCTGAGACAGATTCCATTATTGCTCTCACATCTTTGCAATTGACGGCGGAATCATATGGGCTGGGGACTTGCTGGGCAGGTTTTTTTCAAATAGTCGCTAGAAGCTATCCTCCAATGAAAGAAGCGTTACAATTGCCACTAGGCAGTCGAAGTTATGGGGCTCTGATGATCGGATATCCGAAGTACCAGTTTGCTCGTATTCCTCTTCGTCACGAATCAAAGATCATCTGGCGATAACATATTGTTAGAGTCTCGGAGCATCTTTATGATGGCTTGTCTTTAAAGCCGAACTTGATTGGTTTACAGTGTGTCTAGGGGGCTGCGAATCCTAACGTTGTTCTTGTCTATAACATGGGTATATACCATTGTTGTAGACATGTCTTTGTGCCCTAGTAGTTGCTGTACTACATGAATATCTCGGCAGTCTTCTAGTAGGTGAGCTGCAAAGCTGTGCCTGAATGTGTGGCAGCTAATTGGTTTGGCCAATCCTGCGGTTTGCACTGCTTTGCGTACTGCTTTCTGTAGGCTATTTTCGTTCACGTGGTGGCGGCGGGTTGCTCCGGACTTGATATCCGGAGTCAAGCTCTTAGATGGAAAGGCATATTGCCAGCCCCACTCGAGAGGAGCATTGGGGTATTTCTTATCGAATTCTGCTGGGAGATAAACATGACCATGGCCGATGGCCAAGTCTCTATCGTGTAAATACTTCACCTTCCTCAAGTGGTCCTGAAGTGAAGGCTTCACGCTTTCGGGAAGCACGGTGATGCGGTCCTTGATGCAATCGATACCTCGAACGATAATACCATCCATTTGAAAATCAATATCGTTAACACGGAGCCTTACGCACTCCATTAGTCTCAATCCTGCTCCATAGAGGAGTTTTGCCATCAGCTGGTGCGAACCCTCCATATGGTTGATCACCATGTTAACTTCTTCCTTTGTCATAACCACAGGGAGCCTTCTGGGTTTCTTGGCACGGATAGAGTCTATAGATCCATTTAAATCCTTATTAAGCACTTGGTTGTATAGAAATGATAGTGCATTCAATGCTTGATTTTGAGTGGATGGGGAGGCGTGGACTTCCACAGCTAAATGGTTTAGAAAGGCTTCGATCTCGATCTTTCCCATGTCCGCCGGATCATTGTTGTCGTGAAAGAGCATGTATCTTTCAACCCAGGAAACATAGATATACTCAGTTCTGATTGAATAGTGCTTAGATCGTATGACTTCGCGAACTCGTTCCAATATAGCCGAAGACTCTTGTTTCATATTTCTTGACTCTCATGCATAGTATCCTATAATCATACAGACTACCAAATAGCTCTGGAAAAGGCAATAAATCACCATATATACGGAATTTGCTTAATGTTTCCTTGTCTTCTAACATAAACTTGTAGTTTTATTGGTGCAGCATTACTAGTATTCCAGATAGTAATTATATGTACTTGTTTGCCACGAGGCCATGTTGAGGTGTGTAGCACCGCGAGTGTTTTCAGCTCAATGGTTTAGGTGGGTAGTGGTTTGGCAATTAGGAAAAGACTAAGACGTCTTCTTAGCGGGGTAACGTGGGCTGCCTGGGCTGCCTGAGATGAACTGGTATCGAAAGGCATAGGCTGATCATGGATCAAGATATTATCGTTCGACACATACGCGAAGAAGAGCTTGATGATTTGTTGGCGTTGTATACCCACCTCCATTCGAAGGATGATCCTCTACCTCCTATGTCAGACCTAGTGGTGGTGTGGCATGATACTATGCACAATCCCCTTCTTCATTATTTCATAACGGAATACAGGGGCATTATTGTTTCCTCGTGCTGCCTTGTTATAGTTCCAAATCTCACACATGGCGCAAGACCGTTTGGTCTGATTGAGAATGTAGTCACCCACTCTGATTACCGGAAGAAGGGTTGTGCCACAGCGTTGCTGAAACATGCCCTGGATTTTGCCTGGACTGCCGATTGTCACAAAGTAATGTTGCTTTCGGGAGTAGAGCGTACCGAGGCTCATAGTATGTACGAGAGGCTTGGCTTTAATAGATATTCGAAAATAGGCTACGAGGCCAAACCCTAACATGTTTGCTGTATCATGATAAAGCATGTCTCTCAAGGGGGATATTGCTTTCATTCCGACCAGGGGGGATTTGAATCAGTATTAACTATGCGGACTAAAGGTTTTGGGGGGATTCGCAGAAGGGTAACTACTTTACTTGAGGGACTTGCACCGCCACTGCTCAAGATGCACAATACCTTCCTTTGATATGGAAGTGTAGATATGATTGCACGGTTTAGTCTCTATGGCTTTCTGAAGAACCAGCGCTACTTCGAACCATTCATTGTCCTATTCTTCCTCGATCAGGGATTGTCTTTTGCCCAGATTGGTTTGCTTATTGGTTTCAGAGAGCTATGCCACAACATTGGCGAAATACCCAGTGGGGCGGTTGCTGACCTATATGGACGTCGACGATGTATGATGTTTTCTTTTGTGGCGTATATCGCCTCCTTCTTGGTATTTGGTTTTCTCCAATCCTATGCATTCTTCTTTCTGGCGATGTTCCTTTTTGCTGTTGGGGAAGCTTTCAGGACGGGCACTCATAAAGCCATGATATTTACATGGCTGCGTATTCAAGGCCGCACAGATGAAAAGAACAAGGTATATGGTTATACAAGATCCTGGTCCCAGCTTGGTTCTGCTTTCTCAATCATCGTTGCTACTGTGATTGTAGTATTTACCTATAACTATGAATCACTATTCCTCATCGCTATAATCCCCTACTCAATTGGGCTGCTCAACTTTACGTTCTATCCAAGAGAATTGGAAGGAGAGTCGAGTAATGATGTCAGTCTACGAAATGTTGTGGTTCATCTCAGGGATGCTTTGCGAGATGCTCTTACTCTAGGACCTTTGCGCCGTTTGATGATAGAATCAATGGCATTTGAAGGTGTCTTCAAAGCAGCAAGGGACTATATTCAACCAATACTTAAGAACATGGCGCTTGCGCTTCCTGTGTTTGTAGCTATGGAGGAGACTCGGCGCACAGCAATCGTTGTAGGATTGGTTTATTTGATATTACACCTGGGTTCGGCCTATGCAAGTAGGCATTCCCATGAAGTTGCCAGTCGCGCTGGGGGTGAGGAGAGCGGCAGTAGTGTCTTGTGGAAGGCTTCGTTCCTCTTATACTTTTTTCTGATACCATTATTGCTGTTCGAACTCTATTATGGTGCAATAGCGCTATTTGTAGCCCTGTATCTTATCCAGAACTTGTGGAGACCTCTGCTCGTTAGTCGATTCGATGCGTATTCTACAGAACAACAACAAGCAACGATTCTTTCTATCGAGAGTCAGGCAAAGGCTGCGTCTACGATGATAGTGGCCCCGTTGTTGGGTATAGCGGTGGACCGCTTGGAATCCACTGGTGGAGGAGGAGAGTTTTGGCCTGTGGGTGCTATAGGGGCTGTAGCTGCACTGTTTATTCTATTGAGTGCCAAAAGGCAGGGTGATTCGAATATTCCGTGATATGCTAGCTTAAGCATCGCGAAAGACCTGGATTGAACATAGTATTTGTAGGAGAACTATAGCTACTTATGTGATCCGAGAATGCATGCTCATATGGTTGTATTTATTCCTAATCAGATTGACGTCATGAAAGACGTCGTGTAGCATAAGTGAGGTGCAGACCATCCATCGCACAGCAAATCCCCTTGATAGTGGATTTTTTACTTCTATGTGTATCATGAAGTATG
>JAXHVC010000097.1:0-22107 GCA_034189315.1 Chloroflexota bacterium
CAATCAAGCACTCAACTTCAGTCATAGTAGGGCCAGAATGGCCAATAGTGCTAAATCCACCGTCACTTTTGCGGATGTGGCAGGTGTAGATGAGGCCAAACAGGAACTGCAAGAAGTAGTGGAGTTTCTCAAAAACCCAGGGAAATTCCTTTCTTTGGGTGCAAGGATCCCACGTGGGGTATTACTTGTAGGTTCGCCAGGCACCGGCAAGACACTCATGGCTAAGGCTATTGCGGGAGAGGCGGGAGTACCCTTCTTCTCTATTAGTGGTAGTGAATTCGTCGAGATGTTTGTGGGTGTAGGCGCTTCTAGGGTGAGAGACCTCTTTGACCAGGCCAAGCGAAATGCCCCATGCATTGTATTTGTAGATGAGATCGATGCAGTTGGTCGCCATAGGGGCGCAGGACTTGGGGGAGGGCATGATGAGCGTGAGCAAACCCTGAATCAAATCCTGGTTGAGATGGATGGATTCGATGCTAATAGCAACGTTATCATCATATCTGCAACTAACCGACCAGATATATTGGATCCAGCGTTACTCCGGCCTGGTCGATTTGACCGTCAAGTTGTATTAGATCGCCCTGATGTGCGTGGTCGAAAGGCCATCCTGGAAGTACACATGAAAGGCAAGGTCATCGATGATTCGGTTGATATAGAAACCGTGGCTAAACAGACCGCGGGATTCAGTGGAGCCGACTTGGCCAATTTGGTCAACGAAGCAGCGATATTGGCAGGCAGACGCGATAAGAAATCTGTTGGTATGCCAGAGTTGGAAGAGGCGATCGACAGGGTATTGGCCGGTCCTGAGAAGCGTAGTCGCGTGATTGTCCAGAAAGAAAAGGAGATTACCGCCTACCATGAGTCAGGGCATGCCCTAGTGGCTAGAATGCTGGCGAATGCGGATCCAGTGCATAAAGTATCGATCATAGCACGAGGATTAGCCGCGGGTTACACCAGGCTACTACCTTCCGAAGAACGCTATCTCTGGACACAATCGCAGTTTAACGACATGATCGCGGTTACATTGGCGGGACATGCATCAGAGCAGCTGATATTTGGTGAAGTGACCACCGGCGCATCAAGCGATCTAGAAAACGCCACTAAAATGGCTCACAAGATGGTAACCGAGTATGGCATGAGTGAGAAATTAGGACCTCGAACCTTTGGGCATAAAGAAGAACTTGTATTCCTGGGGAAGGAGATATCCGAGCAGAGGAATTATAGTGAAAAGCTTGCTCAAGAGATCGACCAAGAGGTACATGACATTATTCAGCGTTCCTATGCTGTGGCACGAGATATCCTAACGCAAAGCAAGACAAGGCTCACTTATCTTGCTAAACGATTGATTTCGGATGAGACACTCGAAGGAGAAGAGTTGGAGCATATCTTCTCTGACCCGATCCCCGCAGATTTTACTGCCACAAGCTAATCGATCTGCAATATTGTGAAACATAGACTGATCTTTATATCTGAGACAAGGTCAGTCTATGTTCACTCAAGGTTTTGAACAGTATTGCTCACCACTTCATGCATTAATTGGAGAACATCCGCCAACTCATCTTGTGTTATACACAGCGGTAAGAACAGATAGTTGACATTGCCAAGTGGGCGCAAGATTATCCCCGTCTTTAGACCTTCCTGATACACACGCCATCCCACTCGTTCCTCAAAAGTAAAAGGCTCTGTTGTATCTTTATCCCTTACTAGTTCCAAGGCAGCTATCATTCCTTTACATCGTACATCCCCCACATGAGGTAGCTCTCTGAAACGTTCCATCTCCTGATGCAAGCATGCTATTTTGCTTGCCGACTTCTCTATAGTGTCTTCCTCTTGGAACACCTGAAGCGAAGCTACAGCTGCCGCTGTAGCCAAAGGATTTGCAGTGAAAGTATGTCCATGATAGAAGGTCTTATTCTTCTCGTAGTCATCATAAAAGGCATCATATACTTCTTGCGTAGTTATGGTGGCAGCCAAAGGTAGGCAACCATTGGTCAATCCCTTAGATACACACATAAAGTCTGGCTCAGCTGTAGAGAATTCAGTAGCAAACATCTTACCGGTTCGACCAAATCCCACAGCTACCTCATCAGCTATGAGGTGCACCCCATATTCCCTAGCAAGTCTACCCACCTCATTCAAATACTCGACAGGATAGATAATCATTCCACCAGCACCTTGAACCAACGGTTCAAGTATAATGCCAGCAATTTGCCCATTCCTAGCACGCAGTAGTTCTTCAAGTGGTTTAATACAGTCTAGTTCACAGTTATCTCTACTCTTCCCAAACCGACAACGATAACAATATGGTGATGGGACCTTGTGTGCTCGAAAAAGCAGGGTCGAGAATGGACTATCGAATAAAGAGGTGCCCCCGACACTCATAGCACCTATTGTGTCACCATGATACCCAAGTTCCAAAGCAACAAACTCCTGCTTCTGTTCCTTGCCACTGTTCTTCCAGTATTGATATGACATCTTCAAGGCAATCTCACATGCAGTCGATCCATTGTCGGAGAAGAACACTTTGCATAGCCTCTGAGGAGTTACCTGCACCAGCATTTCTGCTGCCCGAATCGCATTCTCATGGGTCAATCCAGCAAACAGAACATGATCAAACCTATCCAATTGACTCTTTATAGCTTCCTTCACCTTAGGATGATTGTGACCATGAACATTGCACCACCAGGAAGAGATCGTATCGTAATAGGCCTTACCATTGGCATCATAAAGCCTTATACCGTCTGCCCTTGTTATAAGTACATGATCCTCTGTCTCAAAATCCTTCATTTGTGTGGAAGGATGCCACAAATACTTTCTATCCATTTCAAACAAACTAAGCTGCACTGATTCCCCCCATCTTCGCAAATATCCGTTCCCCGATCGGTTCAAAGGCCTGCACACATTGATCCAGGGAGGCCTCGGGAAGAACACCCAGAACTTCTACTTTGCCAGTATGAGCAATAGTATGCACATTGTCTCTGGCTATTACGTCGTCCTCTCCTCCAAGCGAGTTAAACACTATGCCCAAGATATCTATATTCCTTCTTCGCAAGGCCTCTATTGTCAGGAGGGTATGATTAATAGTTCCTAGCTTGGTGCGTGCTACTATCAGAGTAGGAAGAGATAACTCCTGTAGCAGGTCTATGAGTATTAGTTCTCTAGTCAGAGGCACCATCACCCCTCCCACTCCTTCAACCACTAGTAATTCGTGTTTATGGGTCATCCGATGATAATTCTCCCGAATAACCGATGCCTCTATCTGACGTCCCTCAACCTCCGCTGCAAGATGTGGAGATGCGGCCAGACCAAAGGTATAGGGAGCAAGCTCCGACATGCTCTCTTGACTTCTACCTTCTGTACCCAGTAATTTCAAGCAGAACTCAATATCATCAGAGGAATACCTGTTACCAGTGCTGGCCCATTTCTGCACACAAACATCTACACCTGCCTTATACAAGTATTGCACAAGACAGCCACATACCATTGTCTTGCCAACATCGGTGTCTGTGCCAGTCACAAAAAGCGTTCTCATTGCCACTCCCAACTTCACATGTCATTTATAGTAGACACGAAGACGCATTGCATCTGAGATCTCTGTCTAAGTGACCACGGATTAGTCACAGAGATACTTCGTCATAAATGTCATTGCGAGCACGGGACCCGTGAGGAACACGGATTATTAGTGAAAGAAATCTCCTGTTTCTTAGGAGGAGTCCTTCCGGTACCGGAAGGAGAACATAGCGATCCCCTCTTTACGAGGAGATAACTTCACCTTCGGTTCGCAATAACATGGTAAATCTGGTTGGCATTGTAGAATTGTGATATAGTCTCAGAGTCCAGATTACTCAGCACGAGCTCGTAGTTCCATTGGTTCTCAGAACTCCGGTAATTGTACTATGGAGTAACGTCGTAACCTGATTCAACGACTCCCTAGAATGATGCACGGTCACTGAAAACCGGAGCCGTGACTCTCCATGAGGCACCGTTGGGGGCCGTATCGGTACCGCATATATCCCAGCATCCTCGAGTGCTCTACTTACTTCTATTGCTTCTCGGTCGCCACCCACCATCACTGGCACAATTTGCCAGCACCCCTTTGTCTCAACACCTTTATCCTTGAGCAATTCCCTAAAGTATTTAGTGCTCTCCATTAATCTCTTTCGCCGACCGGGTTCCTGCTCAACCAAATCCAATGCTGCAATCGATGCCCCCACCACAGACGGTGGTAATGCCGTAGAGAAAACAAAACTCCGAGCCTTGTTAATCAGATAGTCGATCACGTATTTAGCAGCAACCACATAGGCACCGTAGCTAGCCAATGCCTTACCAAAGGTTCCCATTATTATATCTACTTGATCCACCAAACCTTCAGCTCCTACCAAACCAGCCCCATTCCGACCACACACTCCTGTAGCATGAGCCTCATCCACCATGAGAAGGGCACCGTGCTGTGTTTTCAGGTAGACAAGATCATGCAATGGGGCATGATCGCCATCCATACTATAGATGCTTTCCGATACAACTAATGCCCTATCGTAACTTCTACGTCTCCGTTCGAGTACGTTAGAGAGATCAATCATATTGCAGTGATCATAGCAAATAATATGTGCGCCGGATAAGCGACATCCATCGATGATGCTTGCATGATTGAGGCTATCAGAAAAGACTACATCCCCTTTGCCTACTAGAGCAGGAATAACACCAACGTTCGCTAAGTAGCCACTCCCAAAAACCAAACCAGATTCCTTGGTTTTAAAACGTGCCACCCTATTCTCCAGCTCACGGTGAATCATCAAGTCTCCACTCATCAACCTAGAGGCAGAAGCACTAGTCCCATAGCATTTGGCCATCCTCATAGCCTCTTCACGGAGATATGGATGATCGGCAAGGCCAAGGTAATCGTTAGAAGAAAAATCGACGTACTCCTTGCCATCTATGACTATGCTACAGCCTCTTCTATCCCGGATGCTCCTCAGGGAACGCAGCAAAGATCGGTTATTCAACTCTTGGAGATGGTCTTCTACCCAATGCACAGCTTCTTCCACTCCTCCACTAAGCGGAGATCATTCTCCACATCTCGGCCACCGATCGTTAGATATCCTCCAATAATCATGCCGTTGGCACCACTCCAAAAGGCCATTCCTTGGAAATCACCCAATGTACTTTCCCTTCCAGCTGCGATTTTTATGGTGGTATCACTAAGAACTAGCCGAAATATGGCAATGGTGCGAAGAATCTCAGCTACGGATAGAGACTGGTTATTAGCGAATGGCGTTCCTTTTATAGGTACAAGTATGTTAATGGGAACCGATTTCACACCCAAGTCCCGTAAAGTCAGAGCCATGCTCACCCTATCGCTTTCATCCTCGCCCAATCCGATAATGCCACCACTACACACCTCAAGACCAACCTCTTGTGCAGCCCTAATCGTTTGGACTCTATCATCAAACAAGTGTGTGGATACTACTTTCGGATAGAAACATCGGGAGGTCTCTATGTTGTGATGAAAACGAGTCAATCCCGCATCCCTCAACACGCTTAAGGCCGCTTTGTCCAACACTCCTAGCGAAGCGCAGACCTGCATATCAGTTTCACGCTTCACAGCCACAATGGTATCCGTAATGGTCTCCAGATCCCGTTGGCTAATGTCTCGTCCACTAGTAACAATCCCTATGCGCTTGGCTCCGATCTCCTTGGCCTTCACGGCCTCTGATAGCATAGTGTCCTTGTCTTTCAGTGGATATATTGGCGATGCTGTCGAGTAGCGTGAAGACTGTGCACAAAACTTACAGTCCTCACTACACTTTCCTGACTTGGCATTAGTTATGCCACAAAGTTCAAACTTGTCACCAATTGCAGACACCATCTCTTGGTGAGCCAAATATAATAGCTCTGCAGTATCCTTATTCAGCCATTCATGGCTTTCACTTTCACCCATGTTCGACTGTCCTGAGAAAGACATCCCCTGCAACCACTCTCTTTCTATTACCTTCATCATCTTTGACGATCAGCGCACCGTCTTTATCGATATCTATTGCATTACCTACAATAGCCTCGGTCCCACCCACTTTGACCCGTTGGCCAATCGTATTGTTAAGTTTCTTCCACCTTTTCCTCGCAGGTGTAAAACCAACCAACTTGAACTCCTCATACAAAGCCTCCAGCTCTCTCAGCAGCTGCTGTACAAGTTGAACTCGTTCAACTTTTCGATTGCATTCCTCGGACAAAGACGTGGCGATGGACTTTATTTCTTCAGGGAAAGACTCCTTGGTGGTATTCACGTTCATACCAATACCCAAGATGATGTAGTTAACTTTGTCTATTTCGGCCGACATTTCGGCTAGTATTCCCCCAACCTTCTTGCTACCAAGGATAATATCATTGGGCCACTTTATCTTCGGTTCAACTGAAACAACCTCAGAGATGGCACAAGCCACAGCAACACCTGCAACTATTGGTATTTGCAGCGCTTCGTTGGGTTTAAGATTGGGTCTTAGGATAATAGATATATATATCCCTGAACCAGAAGGTGAGTTCCAAGAACGCCCTACCCTACCACGCCCCGATAGCTGAGTTTCAGCTATAACGGTTACACCTTCTATAGCCCCCTTCTCAGCAAGACGTCTCGCCTCATCCTGCGTGGAGCCAACTTCAAAAAAGTGCACTATCTCCTGGCCTAAATACTTAGTATCTAGACCCAGCATAACCTCTTCTGGATACAAGCAGTCAGGCATCTTCTCCAAGTGGTATCCAACACCCGGTATTGATGTGATTTTATACCCCTTACGTCGTAGCTCTTCAATCTGCTTCCAGACAGCGCTTCGAGATATATTGAGAGCACTGCCCAAATCCTCCCCAGAAACCCAACGTCTGTCAATAAGAAAGCTAAGAACCGTCGTTTTCATCGATCTTGCCTTTCATTCTAGAGACCCAGCGATGACAATGTCAACCTACTATTACTAATTGGTTGACATGTTTATATTCGGTCTTGAGTATTCTGTTATGCACAAGTATAATGTTCCACTGTAGTCTGATTGAAAGGAAGCACCAAATGACTCCCACATTTTTTAGATCACAACGGTATTTCCGTTCTGCCGAATCGGTTACCGAAGGGCATCCCGATAAACTATGTGACCGAATATCCGACGGCATTCTTGATGCGATGTTAACCCAAGATCCATATGCAAGGGTGGCCTGTGAAACCCAAGTAACAACAGGCATGGTTATGGTTATTGGGGAGATAACATGCGATTGCTATGTAGAAATACCTGAAATAGTCCGAGAGGTTATACAGGAGGTAGGGTACACTTATCCCGCGTATGGCTTTGACTATCGAAACTGTGGAGTTGTCGTTTCGCTGAAGTCTCAATCACCAGATATCAGTGTAGGCGTGACCAAGTCACACGAGGCAAGACGAGGTCAGAGTTCGGACAAGATGGACGAGATTGGAGCGGGTGACCAAGGAATCATGGTCGGATTTGCTTGCAATGAAACTCCAGAACTAATGCCCTTACCCATATCCTTAGCTCATAAGCTCTGCCATCGTCTCGCACACTTGAGAAAAAGCGGGACCTTAGCATACCTGCGACCCGATGGCAAATCTCAGGTCACAGTGGAATATGACAAGGGTATAGCTAAGCGTGTCGATACTATAATAATAGCAGCTCAGCATAATCCCGAGGTAGACCAGAGCACGATTGAACGCGATGTAATCGAACATATTATACAGCCCACCATACCTCGTAATATGATGGATAGCGATACCAAGATCCATGTCAACGGTACAGGCAGATTCGTTCTAGGCGGTCCTGTAGCAGATGCGGGTGTAACCGGCCGCAAGATAATGGTAGATAGCTATGGACCTGCTGTAAGCCAAGGTGGAGGATGCTTCTCCGGCAAAGATCCTACAAAAGTAGACCGTTCTGCCGCATATGCAGCTCGATATGCAGCAAAGAACGTTGTAGCAGCGGGTTTGGCAGATCGATTCGAGCTCCAGCTCTGCTATTCAATAGGAATAGCTCGACCATTAGCCATCTCCATGGAGACCTTCGGTACATCCAAGGTAGATGAAGAAATCATCGCCAAATTGTTGGACAAACACTTCGATTTTAGACCAGAGGCAATTATAGAGAATCTAGATTTACGCCGTCCGATATACCGAGCGCTATCTGCCTACGGGCATTTCGGACGTGTTGACCTATCCCTCCCGTGGGAAAAGACAGATAAAGCATCTATACTTCGTGAGGAAGCAGGCCTAGGCAAAGCATAGGAATACCCAGCAATACGAGTATTGGCATGGAGAAACAGACACCTCGTCTGCTGATAGTGAACTTTGCTATCACCAGGGAATGCAACCTGCGATGTAAGCATTGCTATAGTAATTCCACAGACTCTCCACACGACAATGAACTGACTACTGACGAAGCAAAGAAGGTCATCACCGATATTGCCGACGCAGGAGCTTACTTCCTAATCTTCGATGGAGGTGAGCCACTAATGCGTGACGACCTCTATGAGCTCATTGTGCATGCCAAGGAAGTTGGTCTCCATACTCTGCTAGGTACAAACGCGACACTCTTGGCAAGTGAAGCTGCCGATAAGCTCAAGAGGGCAGCGATTGATGCTCTTGCTATTAGCCTACATGGAGCCGATGCCAAAACCCACGACACTTTCTGTGGGAGGGATGGCAGCTTTGAAAGGACAATGGCAGGCATTAGTAATGCCGCAGATGCGGGATTGCAGTTCCAGATAAACACATGCCTGTGTCAAAGCAACCTTAATCAAATAGACATCATAGCCGACATGACAAAAGAATTCGGGGCAAGAGCCCTTGAGATATTCGATTTCCTACCTGTTGGTAGAGGCAAAGATAATGCAGAACTAGCCCTAAGCCCCCAGGAGAGGCGTGCTGCCACCTCTCACATTATCGAGCGGCAGTTGGCAGATAAGACCCTCACCTACCGATACATCGGTGTCCCCCAATACATAGTGGAGATGGAAAAGACTGTTTCTGGGGAAGAAAACAAGAAACGATTTGCTCGAACCTGTTGCGGAGCAGGTAAACGATATTGCAGTATTCTCTACGAGGGCACAGTGTTCCCTTGTATGTTGTTGCAGAAAAGGGTGGGCAACATACGTGATCTCAGCCTTGCAGAAATCTTGAGGGACTCCGAAACATTCAAGATTCTCAGGAATATCGAAAAGCTAGATGGAAGATGCAAGCGCTGCACATACAACCAGTTTTGCATGGGAGCCCGATGCTGGGTTTTTGCTAAGACAGGCTCACTAACCAAGGACGATCATACGTGCTGGTTTAGCAAGGAAGAACTTCAACGGCTTGCAGTACCCCAAAAGGTCAGCTGCCATCACTGTGAAAGAAAGGCCATTAGCACCTGCAAAGCCTGTAATGCCCCACTCTGCGAAGAACATCTACTGGCTTGTCCATTGTGCCGCGCACGCTTCTGCCATCCCGATTCTGCAACCTGTTTCTATGAACATAAGTGCTAGGTGGCCAGAAAAATGCCAGATAAACATCTTTTTGGATCCTCTGGGATTCGAACGAAGGTCAGCCAAGAACTTCTACAAATCGCTTTCCGAGTTGGACTAGCCATCGGCAATCCACAAAGCTCTATCATCGTTGCATGTGACACCAGAACATCAAGTGAAGCAATGAAGCATTCCATACTTGGTGGACTCCTGGGTGCAGGAGCCAATGTATATGATGCCGGCGTGGCCCCAACTCCAACGCTTGCCTATGCGGCAAGAAACTTTGATATCGGAATTATGATAACAGCATCACATAATCCACCTGAATATAACGGCATCAAGCTCTGGAACTCTGATGGTTCCGCCTTTGGTTCGGCACAGAGAAAGGAGCTCGAGACAGTTCTTAGGCAAAAGACCATCAATTCAGCCTCATGGCATGAGATGGGGAAATACCTACCATTCAGTGGTGCAGCACAAGAACACATCAACCGTATTTTGCAAGACTTCTCAAGCACAATAAACACTAAGGTAGTAGTCGATTGTGGTTGCGGCACTGCATCCATGGTCACACCACACCTACTCCGCGCAATGGGATGTGACGTACTTGCAATTAGCAGCCACCCTAGCGGATTCTTCCCTCGCGATGGAGAACCCAATGCAGAAAGTTTGAAACATCTCTCTAGTCTGGTTAAAGCTACAGGTTACGATATAGGTATCGCCCATGACGGAGATGCCGATCGAATGATGGTGGTGGACGAAAACGGTGTATTTGTCCCAGGGGACAAGCTACTGGTGCTCATTGCACAAGCCTTGGGTTGTAGGAATGTAATCACCACCGTTGAGACATCCATGGCCATAGAAGAACAGGGCTTCTCTGTAGTCAGAACAGAAGTCGGGGATCCCTTCGTTTCCGAGCAGATAAAGAAAGACAAAGCGGACTTCGGCGGGGAACCATCTGGTGCTTGGATTTTCCCCAATATTTCCTATTGCCCCGATGGCATCTACGCAGCAGCTGTAGCTGCCAAGATTGCAGCGGAAGAAAAGATATCCACACATATCAACTCAATTCAAAGCTACCCGCTTCTAAGAGGCAGTGTTCAAGTCGATACCGGTATCATGCATAAACTTGAACAGGAGCTATCAAAAATATCCAATTCTGATAGCACTACCAAATTGAGTAAGATCGATGGTATCAGACTAGCATTCGAAGATGGGTGGCTATTGGTACGGCCATCGGGAACAGAACCAAAGATCAGGCTTACTGCAGAGGCCCGTAATCAGGAACGAGTGGATAGTATATATGACTTGGGTATCCAAGCCATAAACAGGTGTATGTAGAATTGGCAAAATCAATCTCATATCGATCGATATATTCAGACCCCTTTCAGCATCCCACATACAACGAACACAATTACCTTCTACCTGAAAGAGATCGTGCTTATGATTCACATGGATTATGCTCCTACGCCAACTCACTATACCGGTTAGTAACCACCCACTATCAGTTGTGATTCATAGACAATGTTGTGTTTCTATGAGTAGGGGAAACTGAAACCTCCTCAAACTAATCCCTCGCCCCTTTTTATTTTTAGTTATGTTTTCTTAATGTTCAGCGATACTAAATGCCATCCGGATAACAGACCCGGAGTAGCATAGAGGAGATATATGGGTAATCCAATTGAGCAGCTATCCAAGAGATTCCTCAAACCTTCTGAGAACCTAGTGGAATTGGTGTGGGGTGGTAGCTATATAGAACAGATGAAAGGATTGCCTGTTTCCGGACACAACATCGGCGAGTCTTGGGAGTGTTCTGGGCACACCCACAACCCATCCCAAATCAGGGGGGATGATGGATCACTCATACCTCTACCTCAAATTATCTCTTCCATGAGCGAGGAAATACTTGGCAAACACATAGCGAAAGAGTTTAACAACACCCTTCCCATCTTAGCGAAGTTCATCGATGCCAGAGAAGACCTCTCCGTGCAAGTACACCCCACAGACGCCAAGGCCAAGGAGCTAGGTGAAACAGATACAGGTAAAGAGGAGGCCTGGATTATCCTGGATGCGCAGGAGTCCGCAGTCCTCTACTTGGGATTCAGAGAAGATGTAGATAGGGATCAATTCAGCAGAGACCTATCATCAGCGGAGATTAACATCGCTCATAAGTACATGAATGCCATTCCAGTGAAAGTCGGCGACGTTCTTATGAATCCTGCTGGTACTATTCACGCAATAGGCAAGGGAATCGCCTTAGCAGAGATACAGCAATCCTCCGGGATAACCTATAGAGTTTGGGATTGGAATAGGCTCCCACCCCGCCCGTTACACAGGGACCAAGCCTTGGAATCACTAGACTTCACTCCACGCAACCCAGAATACTTCCGCAGAACACCGATGAAAACTGGTCCCTATGAAGAGAGGGTCATGGATTCTTTCTATTTCACCACGGATCGTATAACCCTATCCACTAATTCACACATAACGGGGAATACTAAGGGCTGTTTCCAAATACTATCATGCCTCCAAGGCGAGATAATACTGAGTAGCTCTGATTCCAAAGAGACGCTTAGCAGAGGACAGTCCTTGCTCATCCCATCCAACATCGGAGAATACGAACTCATTGCGAAAGAGGATAGTATCCTGCTAAGATCATTCACTCAAACACCAAGTCACGTAGATCCCGTCATTTTCCAGACATACGATGTACGAGCAATAGCTAACGAATACCTATCAGATAAGGTAGTCTACTACCTAGGCAAGGGATACGGGACCTTCCTGAGACAATTCCACAATGCCCCAGATGGAAAGCTTCATGTATCAGTAGGTGGAGGCATAAGGCTAAGCACCGAAAGGATACGCCTCTCATTGCTAAAGGGAATCGTCTCTTCGGGTGTAAACGTATACGATGTAGGTATCACCTCCACACCAGAGCTGTACTTCTCCATCCCATACTTAGGTGCAGATGGGGGCATCAATATAACAGCCAGCCATAACGAATCAGAATACAACGGTCTGAAACAAGTAGTGACAAGACCAGATGGTTTCATAACCAGCATAAGTTCAGAGCAAATGCTGCAGATAAAGAGATTAGTCCTACATGGAGAATTCCTAGAAGGCCAGGCAAAGATAACAACCATACCAGAGGGAGAGATTACTCGATACCACAATCTAATGGTGCAAGCCAACTGCCGCCTTGGAAGAGATGTTTGGATTTACCTACTAAAACAGCGTGGACTCAAATCCCTGCTGGAAACAATGTCTAATATAGAGTTCCCGTATGAACTGAACAACGAACGATGGAAAGTGATAGCCAAGGAGATCGGTATTCCAACCAAGTTACGGCAACCTCCCACGGCAATTAAACATCCGCTACGAGGTCTGAGAGTAGTAATCGATTTTGGCAACGGATCTGGCTGGAGGACATCAGAAGTTTACAGCAAGCTTGGAGCAGAGATTGTAGCGCTCAATGATCAACCCGACGGTTCCTTCCCGGCACATATCCCCGATCCCATCAAGGCCAAATATCGAAAGCAGCTAGAGGAAGCAGTGCAGATCGAGGCCGACAAACACCCAGATAGAGAGGTTTTGGGTATCGGTCACGACGAAGACGCCGACAGAGTGATCTACGTTCGATCCGATGGAAGAGTAGTAGAAGGAGATAGAACCCTAGCTATTCAGGCAAAAGCTCTTATACAAGCGCACAAGCAAGCCAAAAAGCACGGCAAGCTACGCTTTATGGGAGAGGTTAAGTTTTCCAGAGTGACAGAAGCATTCATCTCCTCCCAAGGAGGTGAGTATATTATGAGTCCCACCGGATTTGCCTTCATCAAAGAAGGTACCATGCTATTATGCCAAGCCATCCAGAAGGGTAACTCCCATGCATGTCTATTTGGAAATCGTATAGATCTTACACATAATAAAGAACCCATTGCACTAGCAGCAGAGCTCTCCGGACATCAAATGTCTGGACATGAAGAGAACTGGATTTTCGACGATGCATCACTGGCAGCAGTAAAGGTACTATCTGTAATTGCCTCGGCGGTTAACCGTGGGGAGAATTTCATCAGCCTGGATGAGCAAATCCCCAGGTACCCTGTCACACCAGAACTAAACATCCGTATCCCCAGCAACGTGCTATCAGAAAAACAAGAGGCTGTAGACCAGGTAATCGAGCTGTTTAAACAAAAAGGCTACCAAATAGACACCACCGATGGCGGTCTCATTCAATGGATCAACGGTAATGGGGAATGGGTAGGACAAGCCCTGATCAGGAAATCCAACACCCAACCGATGATTATTTGTCGTGTCGAAGGGAGAGACGAGCAAGCTAGGATCGATATAGAGGACGAGTTCTTCTCCACACTATCCCAAGTCTCCACGAAAGCCATCCCCACTCTTGATCTATCATCGGATGAATACATCAAATCATCCTTGGCAAGAACACATACTGGCGCAGTTTAGAACTGGGATGCTTCTATCGATACTTAGCATACACTAGCAATACTGAGTTGCACATTAGAATTGAAGGCACCCCAATTAATTGGTATAAACGCTACACAGCAGCCAGCACGTTTGCGAGACCATCCTTCACATGAGAAACAGAGACTACCGAGAACTATCTCCTGCACATATCTCCTCCTAGTTCCATTTCCTCATACCCCGGCAATGCGAAGACTCAGATTGACACCCCTTCATAGGTTCAGTAAAATAGTTCTACTGGTTGTATCTAACTAGTACACTTGACTAGGTTCGAACCATAATAAATTGCCAATTTTATGGTATTAGTGGGTGTAGCTGCAAAGCTTACAGAAGTGGGGAGATTGGCCAACACCTATTTTCTATTGTAAGTCATAAAGTCGCTGTTTTCCTCCATCGTTGACTATGCTGCGCTGTCGTAATGCCTTCGGGCATTTCGGTTTGGGGCATACTCTACATCAGTATTCTCATAACTAAGGAAGTCTTTCGTCCCCCAGTCATGACAAAAGCAATACCATTGTCTTGATTTTGAATCCATGCACCGAGCGAATCAGGGGGTCATAAGGATAGGTACAATCGCGGCGATATCCCGAATACATACGGAATGAGTTAGATTCATACTGGTTAGCATCTAATTTGATTTATATATAAGCCAACGCTCATAGGATGTTTAAGCAGCATAGTAGGCAGATCATGTGGATGGAGGCAACCGCATCGGGGAAACAGTAGATTTGTGGCAAGTTAGAAAAGGGTATGTAGATAAATGCGTTTTCTATGTTACTTGGATAGGGTAACATGATAGGAGTAACTAGCAGGATGGTCAATCTAACTGGTACCCAGGAGCACTTATTATAAGTATCACTCCCTTCTTCTAATCCTTTGAACATCCGTAACTTAGCCTACCCAAGCATGGAGCTGTTCTCTCACCCATAATACAATTCCTACCTCCAAGGAGCTCATGCACTAAACAGAATTGGGGAAGACTATGTCCGAATTGAGGCAAGACGCCACTACAATGGAATGGGTGATTATTGCCCATGAGCGAGCAAAACGGCCACATGCGTTATCTTCTGAGAAAGAAAAGGTGCATCTGTCCAGTAGGGACGATTCATGTCCATTTTGTCCCGGAAATGAAGATCGAACTCCACCAGAAGTAATGCGGTTGCCAATAAAAAGCCAAAATCCCGATAGCCAATGGGATGTTCGAGTAGTGCCAAATGCATACGCAGCGCTCAGTCTCAATGGACATAGGATTACCAGGAAGAAGGAGGGCGACCTCTTTCGAAAAATGGATGGAGTTGGAATTCACGAGGTGATAATTGAATCACCTCTTCACAACGACGTTATATCTCTCATGGAAGTACCGCAAGTGCAGATGATACTATATGCCTACCGGGCAAGATACAACGAAATCAACAGCCATCCATTGGTTCAACACACACTGATATTCAAGAATCATGGTAAAGGGGCAGGAACATCGCTAGTGCATCCGCATACCCAGATCACAGGAACCCCCATCGCCCCTCCTTATATCAGAAGGAAATCCCAAATGGCCACTTACTATTATGACAACTCAGGGAAATGTCTCTATTGCAGCATATTGAGAAGTGAGTTGCGTGCCAAGAAGAGAATAGTGATCGATAGTGACCATTTTGTAGTCTTTCACCCATTCGCATCATACTCCGCCTACGAGACATGGATCCTTCCAAAGCATCATCAATCCAGCTTCGGAATGATCACCGATCACCAGCTCAATGAGCTGGCCATCGTGCTTAGAGATACTTTACGAGGGCTTTACGAGGTGCTGGATAATCCTGCTTTCAATTATATGATATCTAGCTCTCCCAGGGAGGATTGGCAGAATTCCTACTATGATTGGCACCTACGGATTGTACCCCGTATCAGCTTCATAGCTGGTTTCGAAATGGGCTCGGGTATGTATATAAACACTGCACGCCCAGAGGACACCGCAGAGGTGATGAGAAACCACTTCAATCATTAGGATCCACAGTGACAGGGAAAACCTCGATCACATTAATATAAGACAAAAGAGGGGAAGAGCCATGCCCATCTATCAGAAGAAGGATAACAACTCTCACAGCGTCATTCACGACAGAGTGGTTCAAGCTATCTTCGCCGCTACGGAATCAGTGGGTATTACAGATCGGCGCCTGGCAGAAGAACTAACGCAACAAGTAATACAACGTCTCGATGATGGTCAAATGACAACCAGATTACCTCTGCCAGGTATGGAGGAATTTGTAAGCCAAGGTAACGCGGCTCAATCCAAGGTCGAGAGCATCGTAGAGGAGGCACTGGACGAGATGGGTCATCATAAGATCGCCCAAGCATATCGTTCGTTAAATAACGATTCCCCAAGAAAGAAGGAGCGTAAATCCAGGACATTGGTTACACAAAAGCCATCCCAAAAACAAGACCAATGCTCTACTTTAGAGCTATCGCCTAATGCTATGCGGGTACTCGAGAAACGGTACTTGGCAAAGGATAGTCAGGGTAATCCAATCGAAACACCGGAGCAGATGTTTCGCCGCGTAGCTCATCACGTTGCCTCAGCCGAACTACAATATGATCCAGAAGCAACAGTGGATTATTGGGAAGAGGAATTCTATAGGGCAATGGCAAACCTGGAATTCCTGCCCAATTCGCCTACGCTCATGAATGCAGGCAGAGAACTGGGACAGCTATCTGCCTGCTTCGTATTGCCCGTGGAGGATTCCATGGAATCCATCTTCGATGCAGTAAAGCACACTGCATTGATTCATAAGAGCGGTGGTGGAACCGGTTTCTCCTTTAATCGGCTCCGTCCAGAGAATGATAGGGTGGGTTCCACTGGTGGTGTCGCCAGCGGACCCGTTTCATTCATACGTGCCTTCGATACCGCTACTGATGTTATAAAACAAGGTGGAATGCGTCGGGGAGCAAATATGGCTATTCTCAACGTGGACCACCCCGATATTATGAAGTTCATCACAGCAAAGGAAGAGTCGGGCACATTTACCAACTTTAATTTCTCTGTTGCTATAACCGATGATTTCATGCAGGCAGTAGAAAAAGGAACACATTACGACCTAATCAATCCACACACAGGGCTTCCAACCCAACAGCTAGAAGCTAGGGAGGTCTTCGATACCGTTGTCGATATGGCCTGGAAAACAGGGGATCCGGGTATTATATTCCTAGATAGAGTGAACGCAGACAACCCTGTACCTCACTTAGGCAATATCGAAAGCACCAATCCATGTGGAGAACAACCCCTGCTTCCATATGAATCATGCAACCTGGGATCTATCAACCTTTCCAAGCTAGTCAACAGTGATCAAGGAAGAAAGTCCATCGATTACGAAAGGTTGCGGGGCATAGTAAAGCTAGCTGTCCAATTCCTGGATGATGTCATAGATGTAAACAACTTTCCCTTGCCAGAGATAGAACAGATGACCAAGACCACTAGGAAAATTGGCCTTGGTATCATGGGCTTCGCCGATATGTTGATCCAAATGGATATTCCCTATGATTCACTGGAGGCAATCAATACTGCCCATGAAGTCATGCGTTTTATCGACGAAGAAGCCTTATGTGCTTCCGAAGAGCTCGCCATCACCAGGGGAACATTTCCTGCATTTGAGGGAAGTATCTATAACGCCCCTGGAGGCAAGCTGGTGAGGAATGCAGTACGTAGCACCATTGCCCCTACGGGTTCACTCAGTATCATAGCAAATTGTTCCAGTGGCATAGAGCCATTGTTTGCCATATCCTATGTTCGAACCATCCTGGAAGGGGAAAACCTTATCGAGGTGAACTCCTACTTTGAGAAGGCAGCCAAAGAAGGAGGATTCTACAGCGAAGAACTAGTGAAGGACCTTGCTCAATATGGCACCGCAAAGGGAATGCAACAGGTACCCGAGGATGTGCAGAGGGTTTTCGTCACAGCCCACGATATAACTCCTCAATGGCATGTACGTATGCAAGGGGCCTTCCAAAAACACACCGATAACGCCGTATCTAAAACAGTGAACTTCCCCACACATGCCACGCGAGACGATGTGGCAGAAGTATTTCAACTTGCCTTCAAAGAAAAGTGCAAGGGCATCACCATCTACCGAGACAAGAGTAAAGACGCACAAGTGCTGAGCTTCGGTAAAGATAAGGAACAAGAGAAAGCACAAAAGGTGTCTCACGAACCCCGCAAACGCCCAAGATCCACCACGGGATTCACCGATAGGGTATCTACTGGATGTGGGCATATCTATGTCACAGTCAATCGAGATGAACGAGGCATTTGCGAGGTCTTTTCCACTTTGGGCAAAGCAGGGGGATGTGCATCAGCCCAATTGCAAGCCACCTCCAGACTCATCTCATTAGCACTACGTTCTGGTGTGGATACTGCATCTGTGGCACGGAACCTCCGGGGCATTCGCTGCCCCTCTATAGCCTGGGAGCAAGGACACTCCATCCTTTCCTGCCCCGATGCAATTGGGACTGTCTTGGAAACCCAGGTTGAAACCACAGAAGAAGATGATGATGAACCGGCAAACATTATGCTCGGTGCATCTGGTCAATGTCCTGAATGCGGTGGGCTATTAACCTATCAGGAAGGTTGCCATCTATGTCTGGGTTGTGGGTATACTAGATGCGGATAAACAGATCAGGGGATACCATATGAACAGGAGATCATTCCTAACCGATTCCGAATTCGAATCTATTGCAGGTGTAGAGGCAATCAAACTCATCCATGACTTGGGCAAATATGCTGAACCCATATGCAAGGCCTGCGGAGGTAAATGCTGTCGAGAAATTGGATGTGGATTCTATTCGCCCAAATTCGAATTCTGCCCAGTATTCGACCTTCGGCCAGCGAAATGCAGGTTCTACCATTGTAGAGCAGTTACAGAAAGCGAAACCCTGGATCCAGAAACTCGCAATGCGCTTAATAAAAATGCTAGAAGGCTATCGGATATCATAGAAGCAGATCTCCTGGAGCTCGTCTTCTCCGATCCCCCAACCAAACCAGGCCCCAAACGTTGGCTCACCGGTCTAGCAATAGAAGAGAAGGCTCATAACATTGTCCAAGCCTTCGAAATGGGTAAAATCGCCCAACACACTGCAGTAAACCAGCTAAGAGCACTAGCAAATGAGTGCAGGTAAGATATCTACCCAACACACTTCAATCCAGCTCATCACTCAATCCTACAAATACTTCCCCTCACACTATCCCCATATCCGTTCAAAAGGACCACCTCCTGCCACGCTCTTCCTAGTTGAGAGCATTGGTTAAATTCTCAGGTTAAGTAAACCGCGCTTACTTCCAAAGCAATCATAAATATCCCAACCAAAACACGGCGTAACGCCATTCACAAATTACTGCAAAAAGCGTTAATCAAAGATACTCTCAGTACAGAGTTAAGGATATATTCAACAGCCTTATATGATTACTATTAAGTGGAGGTTTGAGATGTTGGAATACAGAGTTCTATTCACAGTTTTTTTCGCGGTCTTTATCGCGGAGCTTGGTGACAAAACTCAATTGGCCACAATGCTATTCGCCGCTGACAAAGAGGTTAGTAAGTTCACAGTATTTGTTGGTGCCTCCCTGGCTCTGATTGTCGCATCTGGTATTGGAGTGCTCGCCGGTAGCGTTGTTTCTGATCATATAAGCGAAAGATATCTACACTATGTTGCAGGTATAGGCTTCATCGGCATAGGAATATGGACGATTCTAAGGGTATAATAACGACAACTAAATAACTTGTGGCCAAGGAACAAGAAGGCGAATGGTATCCATTCAAGATTTCGCCCCTAAACTAGGGCATGTTCATACTAACCATATATTTATGATAAGATGAGTGTTTGGAGATAACACCTGAGCAATACAGTCGGATTGAAAGCTATTTCCCAAAGAGGCAACGTAAGGGACGATAACCTGCAGGTTCTGAATGCTATCCTTTACGTTGTGGAGAACGGATGCAAATGGAGGGGATTACCAAAGAGATTTGGTAAGTGGCACACGATTTATACACGCACGAACCGATGGGTAAAAAAGGGAGTTCTAGATCGCATCTTCGAGGCACTACAGCGTGAGAACATCATCAGAATTCGAGTTGAAGCGATATCACTGGACAGCACAATTGTGAGGGTGCATCCCGATGGTACAGGCGCTCTAACAAAAACGGTCCACAAGCTATCGGCAAATCAAGAGTAGGATGGACCACCAAAATTCATACAGCTGCCGTGCGTCCTAGGGTAGCGGTGAATTTCTCGCTTTCTCCAGGTAATGTGCATGATGCAGCCCCAGGTAGAGAGTTGTTAAAGACAACAGACCTTTAGGCAGATTTCGTTATCATGAATCGGGTATATGAGGGTGAGGAAACTCGTCAGCTGGTCCTAGATTTTGGAATGACTCCAGTGGTGCCCCCCAAGGCGAACCGGATTTACCCCTGGCAATACGATCGAGAAATGTACAAGAAGCGAAACGAGGTAGAACAGCTTTTTAGGGGACTGAAAGGTTATCGTAGAATCTCCCCTCGATTCGATAAGCTCGACGTAGTATTCATGTTTTTTATCTATTTCGCTCTGATTACTGATACATTATTTAGTGTTAACACGCCCTAGCTGGGCTCCGTACGACGAAACCAGCGGCAATAATGCCACAACGTCGACTGATCGCTCCTGACATTCGATCAAGAATGCCTCCGGGAATGCCGCCAACTGTACCGATAGCGAAGGTGTATTTAGGTTGCAGATTGGTAAGTTTATCGATAGGTTTTTCGACAATCCTTGGCATTCTAATACAGTAAGTTGGAGTAACTATTCCGAGCACGTCGCCATTAATTTCTATACTCTCTCCATTCATCACGGTAGGAATGGATATCAGTTTTCCATCAATTTTTTTATCCCTGGCCACAACCAGTGAATTGCCCGTTCCTGAAAAGTAGTAGTTTTCCGCACTCATAATCAGCCTCCCAGTTGAAGGTCCAGCCCGACATGAACACTATCTAAACTTGCCCCGCTAGTTCTTTATCCCAGCTTCGGATGGCGTTCCAGTCTCGCGTATCGTAGACTCCAGGTTTTGCCTCTTTGTAACCAGCATCTTCTAGTTTCGGTTTGATTGCTGCCATAGCTTTTCTGGACCACCACAGCATGTGGTTAATAACACTTTGCTCAGCTCTCTACTTTAGGATTCCAGGGAGCACGGAGGGTATCGGTCGGTTATCAACAGGAAAGCGTAATCCCATACCCTGAGCTGCCATCTCCCCACTCCTACTACAAAATCGAACAAGCCTCAAGGATAACGGCCGGTGAATAGGATGGCAAACCAGGCAATTACCCACACTACAAGTATCGCCACAAAAAGAAACAGAAGAACTACGTAGTGAGGTATTGCCAGGAACCATTTGACCATAGGCAGACCTCTGCCAAGTGCGCTTGCCTCCGGGTAAGTCAACTCCAAATATACTGACTGCTCTTCATCGGTGGATGAGTACTCGTCCCTGAGCAAAAGGGCATAGGTTGAGACTCGATAACTGAACCTAGTCGAGGCCAAGTTCCAATCGAACCACTATCTCGGATACTTCTGCCTAAACAGGATCATCAGGACCAGGGGTAAGAACAGTAGTCCACCGGTAGTTAGACTGGTACGCCAGCCTTCAAGGTCGGCTCCCCATGTCAAAATGCCACCATTGATTAATCCCAGAACAATGGCAATGGGTATTACAGCAAGTATGCGAAAGAAACTGGTCGACCTATTCAAGTGCCTGTCAGGATAGTCGATGCTGAGGGTTGCCGGGTAGGTAGATGGATTCACTTGTTTTGCCAGTATCGTGGAAATTGTTTTACCTCCTTGGATTCTTTAATCCTTACGTCATTCATTCTGTCAATTTTCAATCAATAGGGACAACGTGACAGTCTGACACACGCTTTATAATACATATCTAGGTTTTAAACCCGATTAGCACACGCTTGCATCGCCAGTCACTTTTTCGTATTTACCATGATGAAGCATCATCGGTTTTTCTAGGTGCTATGCTATAAATTTTCTGCCCTCTTTTTTGCAGATACGCCGGATGATTGTCTTTCCTGATTTTGCATTATCAACGAGAGATCCCATCATAGTTGCCCACACTCCAA
>JAXHVC010000098.1:0-12344 GCA_034189315.1 Chloroflexota bacterium
CAGCATAGTGGGCGATATATCGGGCACGGGGCCGTCTACAAACGTCTGGAGTCTCCGATGTCTGTGACTCGCATAACGTGAGTCTGTAGGTCCTATCACAGAACCCAACTCGAATAATCGGTTGCCAAGGTTACCATTAGCGTCAAGAGCGTCTAGTTCCTTGCAAGCAGAACGCGTGATAGTAATACTGTAACTACACATCAGCTTCTAGCTTGCCTTGATTATGCAGGTGTTCCTTAACATCATGAATTGACTGACGGGGTTCAGAAGCGCGCTCATGCGCGGCTAGGCTGTCGTAGAAATCTTCCCATATATCACTATAATTCTTGAGATCGATGATGACAGCTGTTTTAGCTCTCTTATCATCGACTACGAAATTTATACCTTTCACAATCCAGCTAGTGCAGACGGATCCAATGACTGATTAGCCTCTCTCGTTGTAAAAGATATATAGGCAGTCACCTATAGTTGATACCAAGCACTGTGGAGACATTTGTCAGGTCTTTATCAAGGGTTCATAGAGGAGTTTTTGATAGAAGAGCTGCTGCCAAGAGATGGATATCAATAAGACCAATACCTGTGCCCATCAAGTTATGTATTTCGATAAACTGTAAAATCTCATCATTCTCAGCTACCTTTGCCATTGGAAGAGCCTGCAGCAATGAGATAACTTCTATTCTGTTCTTGAGATTACCACTACCAAGTTCTCCAATAACAAAAGGATGACATACAACATCCCCACCTAGAAGCAGCTCCCGAAGAGGTGGATCGTCGGATCTCAGATGAGATATCCAAACAGAGGTATCAACAAGGATCATCTCGGCTTACTCATAGATTTTCGTCTAGGAATTGAGCGCAGGTCTTTTTCAGTCCCACCAAGCTCAGCAAGCCTTCTGCTACTCTCCTGGGAAATCAAGGCCTCCAATCCTAGTCTCACCAACGAGGTCTTTTCCTTGACTCCAGTAAGCTCAGAGGCCCTTTTTAGAAGAGCATCGTCAATTTTTAGTGTCGTCCTCATATGCACAAGTATGCACACTATATGCATATATATCAAGAGAGAACTTGTGGAAGCCAACACGAGTTTCAGTTGCCGCTGCACCGGGAGGTGATAGTGATGAAATGGGAACCCAATACGGTATAGGTACTAGAGTAGGTTCCTCAGGGGTTGGGGGTAGCGCTGAGCCAGTGATCCATTTGGATACAGACCCAAAATGTCCTTATTTCTCATAAAAATACAACTTTATACATTTATACATACAATATTTACTGGAGTATAGTTCGTCATTAACCAATAAATCACCACATACTTGTATGGTTCTTTTTTACTTTTTAACAATACTTAACAATAAACAACATAAATTCACATAAATTTTACTTTATTTTATCCTTTTTATTTACTATTTATAACCATGCATTCATATCTATATGATATAAAAGACATATGTATATTAAGACAATGAAAATGGGTAGTAGTATGCCTTCTTATAGGATGGTATATATGTTGTCCATAGTAACCATATCTAGTTATAGCGCGGAGAGTGTATGCGAGGCATAGTCACAAGAATCATACTTTGTCTCATTGTTGCCTTCGTCAGTTTATCTGCCGATGCGATTGATTACGCATTGGCACTTAATGTCAATAACATTGATTTCAAGAATCTCAACGATAATAGTGGCTGGCCTACACTCACCAAGACCGGTTTTGAAGAAGGCGTGCTCATCGATACGGTCTCGCTAGATGATAATACCGGCAGGCTTGCGATGCAGTGGTATGATTCCCTGTGGAGCTATCGGCGCCCTGTTACTATCGACAATGCTGGAGGTGCCCTTACCGACTACCAAATAGAGGTATCAATAACCTACGATTCCGATATGCAACCGGATTTCGATGATGTCCGATTCACCGATGATAACTGTGTTACGCTGCTTTCTCACTGGAGGGAGAGCTATGTTGCCAGTACCTCGGCTGAGTTTTGGGTGAAGGTGCCCTCGATTGCAGCCGCTTCCACTAAGACCATATACATGTATTATGGCAATCCTGCAGCGCCTGATATCAGTGATGGCGATGCCACCTTTGAATTCTTCGATGACTTTGAGGATGGGGATATCTCCGACTGGTCTCAATATGGTAGTGGTACTGTAGCCTGGGCCAACGACAGCGGAAACGGAGTTCTCCTTAAAACAGCGAACGATGATCCCAATGGTGGGTACTCCCTCTTCAATAATGGTGCTATTGGCGATTTTGAGATGATCTGCAGGACCAATCGGATCAACTCTGCAGGGGGCTCTCAAAACCGTTATGGCATTGAGGATGGCAGCTTCAATGGATATGGTCCCAGAATGTATGGATTCACCGGTACCTCCCAAACCTTTGCCATAGAGAGAAGAACTGGTGGAACCAGTGCCGGGAACATAGCAACCACTACCTTCACCGGCAATCCTAATACTTGGTACACCATACAGTTCAGAAGATATGGTAACACGTTGGAGTTCGAACTCTATGATAGCAGCGATGTCTTAGTGCAATCGGTCTCTGGCTCCGATGTAACCTATTCCAGCTTCGACCGATTTCTAGTTCATGGTGGACGAGACTTCTGGACCGACGATATCAGGGTTCGCAAGTACGCTTCCTCAGACCCCTCCGCGGCAGTGGGACCTGAAGAGGTCCGATGGTTTGATCAGGAATGGACACGTCGTCTGCCCCTTACCATCAGTAATTCAGGGGGCGCCCTCACCAACTATCAGGTGAAGGTATCCCTCACATATGATTCTGATATGCAACCAGATTTCGAAGATCTCCGATTCACTGATTCCGATGGTGTCACCCTTCTTTCCCACTGGCAGGAGAGCTACATAGATAGCACCTCAGCCGAGCTCTGGGTCAAGGTTCCCTCCATCGCTGCAGGATCGACTTCCCGTATCTATGTCTACTATGGTAGTCCTTCAGCCACTAGCACAAGCGATGGTGATGCCACCTTTGAATTCTTCGATGACTTTGAGGATGGGGATATCTCCGACTGGTCTCAATATGGCAGCGGTACAGTGGCCTGGGCCAATGATAGCGGCAATGGTGTGCTTCTTAAGACAGCAAACAACGATCCCAATGGTGGTTATTCCCTCTTCAACAATGGTGCTATTGGCGATTTTGAGATGATCTGCAGAACAAATCGAATCAACACTTCAGGGGGATCTCAAAACCGATATGGTATTGAGGATGGTAGCTTCAATGGATATGGCCCCAGGATGTATGGATTCACTGGTTCTTCTCAAACCTTCGCCATTGAGAGAAGAACTGGCGGGAGTAGTGCAGGGAACATAGTCACCACTACCTTCACGGGTAATCCAAACACTTGGTATACTGTGAAGTTTAGGAAATATGGTAATATCCTAGAGTTTGAACTCTATGACAGTAGCGATGTCCTAGTACAATCGGTCTCTGGCTCCGATGCAACCTATTCCAGCTTTGACCGCTTTCTGGTTCATGGGGGATATGACTTCTGGACCGATGATATCAAGGTTCGTAAATATGCTTCGCCTGAACCCACAGTGAGCATAGGCCCGAGCGCTTGGTATGATTCTGGTTGGACTAGAAGGGTTCCCATCACTGTGGATAACACCTTAGGTGGAGCCTTGACCAACTATCAAGTAGAGGTATTCCTTACCTACGACTCCGATATGCAGTCGGATTTTGATGATATTCGTTTTACAGATAGCGATAAGGTAAGCCTCTTACCCTACTGGACAGAGACATATACCGATAGTACCTCCGGGACCTTCTGGGTGAAGATACCCTCTATCCCGGCAGCATCCAGCATGACTATCTATGCCTATTATGGTAATCCAGCAGTAGCAAGCCTCAGTGATGGGGATGCTACTTTTGAGTTCTTTGACGATTTTGAGGACGGCGATATTTCCGATTGGTCCCAGTATGGTAGTGGTACGGTGGCCTGGGCGAATGACAGTGGAAATGGCGTTCTCCTTAAGACAGCGAACAATGATCCTAGCGGGGGGTATTCGCTCTTTAACAACGGTGCTATTAGCGATTTTGAAATGGTATGTCGAACAAACCGTATTAATTCATCGGGAGGGGCGCAGAATAGATATGGCATCGAGGATGGTATCTTCAATGGGTATGGTCCTCAGATGACTGGTTTTACTGGTGCCTCGGGAAACCTCAATATCGAGCTGAGGACTGGTGGAGTTGGTTCGGGTACAATAGCTACTTCCAGCTATGTAGGCAATCCTAATGCTTGGTATACGGTCAAGTTCAGAAAGTATGGAACGTCTTTACAGGTGGAGCTCTACGACAGCAATGATGTGCTGGTACAGTCTACCTCGGGTACCGATGCAACTTACAATAGCTTTGATCGTTTTCTAGTTCACGGTGGATGGGAGTTTTGGACAGATGATATTAGGGTTCGTAAATATTCCTCATCCGATCCCACTACAAGCAAGGGTATAGAGGAAAGCTCTACGGGAGAGGAGCTGCCAGTTTATGCTGCTAATGGCACAATTGCTTCCGATGTCTTCGATACTGGTATTTTGGGAACTGAATGGGTGAACGTAAGTTGGGGGGAAACACTTCCACCTGGAACCATCATAACCTTTGAGGTAAGAGCTTCAGATACTGCTTTCCTCAAAACCGATGCAGCTCCTGCGTGGCAAGATGTCTCCGCTCTTCCGTTAAACGGAAGGTATCAGCAGTGGCGAGCTACTTTGACTGCTTCTGGTGATACTCCAGTCTTGCATGATGTCAGGCCTCTAGTCAATTAAACCTATCCCATTAAAGGGGAATGGATTCACTAGGATGAATCCTATGTCAGCAACAATGCACCAATCTTCTTGAGGCCTTCCTCCGCAGACGTGTGCCATACGCCGATACTCTCATCAGGGACAGCATATCTCTTTGCTTCTAACAGCTCTTGCTCCAAGTGGAATGGGCGCAAGGGAGGGCAAATTCCCCCTGCGTTCTGTATGATTCATTTCGACGTTGGATGATTGGACATCAATAACAAGTATCAATAGTAAACGATGATATAGCCCTTGTGAAGCTTAAGAGAACGATGGGGATCCACCGGCTTGTCTTTCCATAGATTTCATCTATGACTGTGTTATACAACGTCTGGACTTACATCCATTTATCGCCTCGTCATCGCCCATTTCCCTCAATGGGATAAGATGACGTTTTGGTACTACATTATCCATTTGACTTCAGGAGGTTTACGCTCAATCCAGTTGTTGTATTTGAACTTGGGGTACCCCATGGCAAGCGCTCCATAGATAAGATGGTTGTCTGGTAATGAAAGGAGTTGCGGGATTGCCCTATTGTCTCTACAGGCCATGACCACAAATACCGTATAGAAGCTGCCCAAGCCAAAGGACATACCGGCGAGCATTGCGTAAGTAAGGGAAATGTTGGTGTTTTCTGCCGGAAATCCAAAGCTCTCCTCGGCATGAAAAGCAATAAAAAGCGGGGCATTGTACAAGAGAAGGTCCTGACCTGTCTTCAGTATATCCACGAATCCCTCCAGTTCCGAAACGAAAGCAGGCTTCTCCCCACCCTCAGAAGGCATACTGCGAAACATCCCCACCAAACCATCATGGTAGGCAACCGATAGCTGTCTTATCTTGTCCAGGGTAGCCTGATCTTGCACTACTATATATTCTGTGCTTTAGCTGTTGTGGTCACTCGGAGCGCAGCGAGACACGTCGATAATCTTTTTAATGAGGTCTCTTTCTACGGGAGCATCCTTAAACTCTCGTATCGATCTCCTCATTCTTAACATCTCTATCACCTGCTCGGCGGAGGGAAGTAATTCCTTTCTGATAGATATGATACTGCCCGGTGGGAAGGAGTCATGGGTAATGGCGCCAGCCGGACAGATGGCTGCACAGTGGCCGCAGAGTAGGCAGAAGTGTAGATTTTCGTTGAGGATAATGGGAACAGATTCTTTGTCTTTCTTGGTAAATTCCGAAACGGGGCAAGTCTCGGTGCAGGTAAAACATCTCTTGCATAGATAAGGATTAACTTCAATTGCTGGTATTGGGTCCTCCTTCACTTGATGCACACATAGGGAATATGCAGTATTTGTTGGTGTTATGCGGATTCTGCAAAGCAGCGTATGTTTCCCATAGGTATTGTGTCAAGGATGGCTGGTATGTGACAAGCTGCCTAATTGAGTATGCAGAAAAACAAGCCCTGCTTGAAATTGGTTGTGTCGATAGCTATGAAAATTTAACCCCTAGTGACTTTCTATATTCACAATACTTGAGACGACATGCGCACAAGAGTATTGACTCCATCCCGACGTTTGGTATACACATGTCGCGGATGGAGCATTCTGGTTCATACTATCGCTTATGTGGCATGCGACCTGGGAGAGTATCACTGCGCCGCGCTGCTTATGGTGAGGAGGTCATGAAAGGATATCCGCTCTGCTTGCATAGCAACTGAATGAGCTGTCGTCCGGAAAGCGCTGCTGTCACGGTCCCGGAGAAGGGCACGGTCCACTGACCTACCATATGGAAATTGGATAGCCCTGGCAAGCTGCGTAGCATGGTCTGTTTCATCATGTTCTCCGGCGTAATATACCAGCCGTCTGGTGATCCTTGCCAGTTTCCTGTATAGCGGACATATGTTGCGGGCGTCGGCACATCTACAACCTCGACCTGAGATGCCAAACCTGGCCATCGCTTGTCCAGCTCAGCGATAGTGAAATCGGCGATGCGCTTCTTTTCCTCATTATATCGAGCGCGGTCACGTGCCAGTTCCTCCCAATAGTCGTAGCGGGTTGCATACCAGACCTCAGCTGCCGATTTACCCGGAGGTGCCATGCTCGGATCGAAGCAGTGATGCAAGAAGCACATCCAGCGGTGTTCCTCTCCTGCGATGTTAATAGACCTCTCTAACTCGAAGATAGTACGATGAGGCTCCTTGGAGAAATCTCGGTCGACACCAAGCATCACGTGTACAATTGGCAAAACAGGTATCCATTCTTTGTACATGCCCTGGATTTCGTCATCGAGGTACCGGCCACCAAGGATATCAAAAATGACCGTGTGACCATCTCCTGCCCAGACCACGATATCTGCCCGGTGCTCAGTACCGTCCTCCAGACGCACGCCAACCGCCTGATCGTTCTCGATGATCACATCCTTGACCCTGCTTCTATAGTGTATCTCACCGCCGAGCTGCTCATAGTATTTAGCCATACGGAGGATGACCCCTTGCGATCCTCCAAGAGGCACACCAGCTTCGAGCACTGACGACTTCATAAAACCGGCCAGGCCGAGCATCGGAAACCTCTGCATTGGCCAGCCAGGTGAGTCGATGACAAACCGGATGGCGTTGCGTAAGAATGGGTCCTGGAAGCGTTGTGCGAACTCCTGGATTGTCACATTTCTATACCTGCGGATAGTCCATATCAGTGGCAGAATAGCCATCAACTTCTTCAGAGTGTCAAAAGGTCCGTCCATCTCTACTGGTTTGAGCGACATTGCACCCATCATGTCCCTGCCAGAGGTTAGGCATATGAACTCCTTAGTCAGCTTGGCGTCTGCCGGTGATAGGGCAAGCATCTGCTCTTCTAGCCGTTGGGGATCGGTGCAAACGCTCAGGCTTTTTCCGCCGCTCTCGATGCGCACCACCTCATCGTGATAATAGAATATCTGGTCCTTAACTACGCCAAGCTCCTGCCACATCTGTCGTATTGGCCCAGCTTTTGAACCGGTGAGCATGTGCATACTGATGTCGAACGTATATCCCTTTCGTTTCCAAGCGGTGCACAGTCCACCCGGGATATTATGCATTTCGTAGATTGTCGTTTTGTATCCGTTCATGCGAGCATAACAACCAGCCGAAATCCCTGCGATGCCAGCACCGACTATGACAATACTCTTGTCCATAGTTATTTCTCCCATTATTGAGAAGTCATGCATGCCACATGGCTACGTCTAGCCATAGCATGTGTAAGGTGTTTTATGTTGGCAGCAGATTACGACGGATTAACAGAAAACGCAACTATGTGGTTAAACAGGTGGCAATCAATATAGCTGTTGCATCTGTGCGATGTGTTCACTACATGTCTTGTTATCCTTCTCGCACCGAATGAAACCAATTGCCTGTTCACTGCTGACAGGAATTCATCAATCGCCTTCTTTAATGGTGACTGTCTCGTCATTTGTCTAGGATAATGATCCCTCCATAGTTATTACATAAGATATAGTTAGTGGAAGAGTTACCTGTGAATTACACGAACCAAAAGGGAAATAGGGGTACAAGAATCTTGACTTAGCGTGTGCACATTAGTAAATTAGTAGTGTAGTAAATTATAAATTATTAATACGGAGTTAAAAAGATGAAAATACCAAGTGAACTTAAGCACAAACCAGTCATTATCTCCGAAGATTATGACCTCGTAGATGGCCGAAAAGCTGGTAGTTCGGATGCAAAAGGATTATCTCTTGGATTGGCTCAGTGGAATGATAGGGGGAATGTGGATATATCAGCAAAGATATGGCGCAATACGGGGGAAAAATGGTCAAGACAGTCAGAAGAAATGCCTCTACACCGAGTCCTGGATTTAGCGATACTAATTGTGAGATCCAGGAAAGTTTTCATGGATCGCTATAAGAAAAATGAGAAAGACTATCCTAATTATCCGTCTCTTGATCGAATTGGCTTACAAGGAGGAGCATTGAATGTTGCTATTTGTAATGACAATCCACAGATTGAAGGAGATATAGATCTCTTTGAAACCACACTCATGAAGGATGACGAAATACTAAGTGAAAGATTGAATGTGCTATTTGGATTATTGAAAGAGATCGTGGAGTCTTGAGGCCGATTAGGAGTTTATTCCCCCTCTTCCACTTTACATTGTCAGCTAGGACATCCTTGTGCTCATTGAGAGAAATCGTACTCTGCATCTATATAGTGGGTATACTTCAACTGTGTGAATGTTTTATTGTTTCGGTAGCATCGTCTTCAACTAATTGGACGAAGGGAGATTAATTGCCTATTAATCAATCAGGATCATCTCTTCTTAAATGGTTGGTTTATCTTATGTAGGAGAGATATGGCTGCTGAAGTTTGAGGAAAGCGTCGAGCATTTCCTCTGCGGCATGGGCATCGTCGATAATCGGGTCCACCAGGAGCGCTTGAAGAATGGTTTCCTTGGAGCCGGTGATCACCGCTTCGGTTGTGAGATCGTTAACTGCCACCTGATTCATCAATAGACCTGCAAAGGCTTTAGGATAATTGGGGAGTTGTATTCCATGGATACCTTGACTATCGATGATGGCCGGCACTTCTACAATTTGATTCTTCGGAAGGTATTCAATAAGACCATCGTTGGGGACATTAACTGCAATCTCTTCGTGGTGTGAATTGGTTAGTATGCCCTCGATTATTGGGATCGATCGCCAGTGCTGAGATCCGGAACCAGCAGCGATCCTATCCCACGGAGAAGGTTGTGGTGCGGCGGTTGATTTCCGATAACTCTGATAGAACTCCAGAATGCTTCGGTGGTCAACCGATTTATGTGCCCAATGTATATACTCACCAAGATGGCTATCAGTTGTCATGGGCAAGTAGTTGAAACGGTCTAGAACCTCCACTATGAGTTGGCGCTCCCCAATGACACCATAGCATGCTGGAGCTTTGGAGAAGTATTCCGGTGCCCTTTGACGTATGTTTGGGTAGGCATCTTTCCCGGTGTCCTTATAGGTCACCTCTACTAGGATACTGAAATGATTGAATCCGCCGGCTTTGAAGCTCAGGTTTGAGAAGGGTGTTTCAAGCAATATCGGTAGATGTTCCAACGGCGAGCCAAGGAGATCGCATAACCCGGTATATCGCAAATCTGGGTATTTGCTATGGACTGCATGAGATATCCTTATCAGGGGATTGCTAAGACCGAACACATAGGCATCCGGGCATAGGTTTTGTATATCACTGCAAATATTGAGGATGGATGGTATGACCCGAAGTGCATGAAACAAACCACCGGGCCCGCCATTCTCTCCAAATACCTGCCGTATACCATACTGCAATGGGATCTTCCAATCCTGTTCCCATAGCTGAAATCGGTCCCCTACCTCGATGGCAATAATGCAGTAACCGGCGTTGTGCAGGGCTTCCTTGAGTGAGGTGGTAGCTACGATACTATAGGGTAGAGTATTCTGCTTGACATAATCTTGGGCGATTTGATTGACTTTTTGCAGGGCTGATTGATTGATATCTTGTAGAACTACTCGTGTCCCTTCCAACGGCCCACTCTTGAGGATGTCACCAAGGGTACCGAGTCCAAAAGAGATGCTTCCTGCGCCAACAAGGACGATATCTTTATTCACTGCGAGCACCTCCGGTTAGCCATACAGTAACTTTATACTTGGGAATTGAGCTGCTTGAGGGGGGCGATGCCTTGTTGAGATGGGTTGGCCTCAATCCAATCTACCAAGGTTCATACCACCATCCACATAGAGTGTACTTCCGGTTATATATGATGCCACATCAGATGCTAGAAAGACTATACAGCGTGCGATCTCTTCGGGATCGGCCACTCGGGCCATTGGTATTCGCGAGCTCAATTCTGCTAGTTTGTGCTGGCAGCTGAGTTCGGCTTGGTTCATAGGGGTAGCCGTTGCTCCAGGTGCTACGCATACAGCTGTAACTCCACAGTCCGCTAATTCCAGAGCAATTACCTTGGTGAGCATATTCAAGCCGGCCTTTGATGCAGCATAGTGCGCGATATTCCGCCGCGGCAATTGCTGATGGATAGACGAGATATTAATGATTTTGCCGTGACCCCGCTTTGCCATCACTCGAGCAGCTGATTGGCTACAAAGAAAGGCACCTTTGAGATTGATACCAGTGATCGTATCCCATTCCTGTTCTGTTAATTCTAAAAATGGGGTCTCTGTCTGCACGCCGGCATTGTTCACCAGGACGTCGATGCTTCCAAAGTGCGATAGAATCTTTTGGAACATGTCTTGTACTTGGATACTCTGAGAGACGTCTGCTTCTATCGGCAATACTTCTCCATCCATAGGAGCAATCTCCGGTACTACTGACTGCGCTACTGCCAAGCTTACATCGTTGACTATGACGCTTGCTCCTGCCGCAGCAAACGCAGATGCCGTAGCTTTCCCTATGCCGCTACCTGCACCGGTAATGAGGCATACTTTCCCTTTTAAATGCATTGATTGTATTCCTTGTGATAGGAGCTATTCGTATTCATACTAACAATATTGGGTGTGGCCGCGCCAAGACTACCGTTGGCAATTAGACAGCTGGTTTCTTTGTAGGTATTGAGATGATTCATAATTGTGTCCTTGGCCACTCAATGAGTGAAGTGAACCATATTAAAAGCATTGGAGTAATTCGTTGCCGTTCCTCAGAGTGTATAACCGTAGTTAAGAATATCCCTCACTCAAGCCCTCTCCCGCAAGTCGAGAGAGGATTTTAGAGAGCTTTGCAGAGGAGATTACTTTATCTGCGGTTTGCGATTATACAGAGAATTTCATAATCATTGCGAAGTCTGCAATTGTAAAGAACATTCCGGTTCCGCGGTGTAAAGCCGCGGAACCGCTTGTTATCTGACTTTTTTTTGGTGCCCGGTCAAAAGCCCTCAAAGACGTTTGGGCCACAATCAGGTGAGATCAAAACGGTCGAGGTTCATAATCTTGTTCCACACTGCTACAAAGTCGTGAAGGAACTTCTCCTGTGAGTCTTCACTTCCATAAACTTCTGCTAAGGCACGAAGTTGGGAATTTGACCCAAAGACGAGGTCGACACGGGTTCCGGTCCATTTGAGTTCGCCGGTTTTACGATCACTTCCCTCGAACACGTCTTCGTCTTTCGAGGTTGCCTTCCATTCCGTACTCATATCGAGCAGGTTCACGAAGAAGTCATTGGTGAGTGCCTCTGGACGCTTGGTGAAGACGCCGTGCTGAGAACCTCTGAAGTTGGCATTTAGGACGCGCATACCGCCGATGAGAACCGTCATCTCGGGAGCGGTCAGCATCAGCAGCTGAGCCCGATCCACTAGCAGTTCCTCCGCCGATACAGCGTACTTGGTTTTGAGGAAGTTACGGAACCCGTCTGCAGCCGGTTCCAGTACTGCGAAGGACGCCACGTCGGTTTGCTCCTGCGAGGCATCCGTGCGTCCTGGAGTGAAGGGGACGGTCACGTTATGACCTGCCTTCTTCGCTGCCTGCTCTACGCCGGCACATCCACCCAGGACGATCATATCGGCGAGCGAAACACGCTTTCCTCCTGATTGTGCGCTGTTGAACTCCTTTTGAATTCCCTCGAGGGTTTGCAGCACAGTTGCAAGTTGTTC
>JAXHVC010000099.1:0-9828 GCA_034189315.1 Chloroflexota bacterium
AAGGCCCTCTCTTTATGAAGACCTGCTGCTTCCGAAGCGTGGAGATAGACAATCGAAAGATGGATAGGACAAGGAGAAACCGAAGGAGGTGAAACAATGGGTTATCCAACAGATGTGAGAGTACAAAGTGACCAGGAAGCCGCTGGCATTAACTTGCTCTGGCAAAACTCTGGCACAGACTTGAGCATAAGTGAGACTCGAACCCTTGTAAATATCACCGGCAAGGCCGGTAAGCTATTGGCTGCTCGACTGTTCGCAAAGAACCCTAATGTATGGTTGAAAGTAGCAGTTGATGGTGAGGACATATTGGAGGTATCCAGCTATTTTATGTCAGGCTACAGTTGCACGGGTGAGGGGCTTCTCACTGTCTGCCGCAAATACGACACAGTGAATGATAGATACATCATGGAGCTTTCCAGGCCGATAGAGTTTGGCAGCTCGTTGCTTGCTCAGCTTGTAAATTGGACTGGTTCAGCAGCAAAAGCCTTCTCTCATGTTCTATGGATCGAGAACACCTAGGCTGACAGAGAACTGATTGCTTTGGCAATCAGGCAGCTGTTTGTAAGGAGGAACTATGACGGTCATAACGCCTGAAGAGTTAACGCACCGTATATGGTATGCACAATGGTTTCTGGATGGTTTGTACAAAGAGAGTGAAAACTATGCGTTTGGAGCTGAGTACCCCACACCAGGCATACTCGTTGAGCGGCCTGGAGAGCAGGACCATCAGAGACTAGCGGGATTCTGGTCGAGCGGTATCTGTCAAGATACCGATATTGATGATGTAGATTTCGGCCAAGATTGGGACGAGCAAATCTTTGAGTTCCATTGTGTTGCGTACCCGCCCACAGCTGCACCTAAGATAAAACTCAAGAGGGAATACCAGTCGGACGGGCGAATCAAATACACTCTTACTGTCCAGTCAAATAGAGACAGCAGAGATATTGATATCTATTGCGGGAATTACAAGGTAGGCTCTATCGACGGAGACACGAGTCTTCCTATTAGCTGGAGTTGGTATGGAACTGCATGGAGGGGGTATCCTTCAAATAGGTATACCTTGCGGCATTCCACGTGGTTCTTGTCATGGCTTTACCAGATAATTGGAAAGTCTGACAAGGCAGACAAGCTAGACTCAACCCTGGACGCCTATGGCTACGAGAAGGATATCTACATGCCGCTCTTTGGGCTGGGAACGAATCTTGCCGATGATTACCTCTTCACAGACGGGTGTTACAAAGACTGTGACTATGATGGTGATAGGGCCGGTGACAATCACCCGTATGGCCTAGATGCCGGGGGTGAGGAAGGATCGAGAGGCGGTTATGCCTATGAGAGCAAGGTGGCTAAGTTCTCCTTATCTGGTTGGACTCCTGGCCGTTCCGCCTACATCTGGGTATCAAAAAGAGATAGGCTAGCTAGAATGTTGCAAGCCGTCCATATCTTGAACAAGTATGACGATCCTGACCACACATACACCGACCCCAAAGGAGGCACTACCACTCCGCGGAGCATAGCCAGGGAGATGGAGTGTGATGATACAGGAGAAGGCCCTTGGACGGGGATCGGAATAAACGCTTATGGGACATCTTTTCCTTATCTCAGTGACGAAAACGATTGGCAAGTGAATAGTGGGGTGCGGACCAATGTCTTTGCCTTGCTGGAAACGCTACTCGGATACAAGTATTACGATGCAACCAGTAGGGGGTTCGCGGATGCTGCGATAGAAAGTCTAGTTCAAGTTCAGTGGGGGGTTGCCCGTCCTCATAACGTTGATGGGTACGGGATAGACGATGATGATGGCACACTTTTCCGCCCGCAGTTCACAGGGGCATGTCTCGGCAATTGGATTGCAGGAAGCATGAAGTTCATCCACAAGGAGTCTCTTTGGGATATCGCGAACATGGGGTCCGAAGATAAGACCATAGCGCCTACTAATGGCGAAGCCAGTGGCACGTTCTTCCAAGCGATGAGAACCTATCTGCATTACAGATACCATAAGGATTGCCCGACGTCTTCGTATATTCCCTAGGGGGAAAGGGCTATCAGACACAGTGCGGTTGTTTCAGTGTTGGTGTCAGTATGAGCGAGGGGAGACAAATTTGAATCGTATTCAGTGTAAATTCCGCCATAGCGATTTGACTCTGGATCGGCTTCTTGTAGGGACAGTAAGGTGCCAGCCATCTTCTGGAGTTCGGGCCGATCCAAGGCGAGGTGGTTGGCAGTTATGATGTACAGAGCGAGTTTGTATGTGGCATATTCATCGTTGGCCCAGGCAACTTTGTCTTTAAGCCCAGTGCCATCGTACATCTCTGCGGCGAGGCCAAAGAGTTCTGTGGCTTGTTCAAGATCGCCAAGGTTAGCGTAATTGATTGAGGAAAGGAGAAGCCGATCAGCGTATTCCTTCCAGTCCGGCAGATAGACAGTGGGATCGAGCCTTTCGCTTCTTATGGCCCGCTCGCCGTCCCACTCAAGGTCAACCCTCTCGAGGTCGACCTGAGTCCAGCCATAGGCAAAATAATCACGGGGAACCGTGTTGCCAGCCAAGACCTGGTAGACACCGAGAGGGGGAAGATCGCGCTCGAAGTCTTCAAGGGCAAGAGACGCAACAAAGGCATCATTGTAAAGGTAGTAGGTAGAAGGCGCCGCGTTGGGAGACTCGTAGAAGAGGCCAAGATCGGGATCGTAAGAGGCCATGAGGTAGTCCTCCATAAGATCAGTGGAGGTAGGGGAGGAAGATCGTTGTGCCAGGGAAAGGAGGGGGAGGCTTATGCCGATGACCAGTCCGAGGATGAGACAGGTTGCCATGGACGTGCGAGGCCTTTTCACCATCTGGATCAATAGCAGGATCGAGGTCTTCACCGGAACAATTAAGAGGAGACTGAGTAGTGACCAGAAGACGATTGTAAAGATAACCCAATAAAGAAAGATCTGATCGTCTAACGTGCCAGGCAAGGAGAACAGCAAGGTATTGTTCAAAGTGGCATTGGATAACACGGTCCAGACTGCTGACAGTAAAAAAGCCAGTGTGATAGTGGCACAGTTTACCCACCACGGACGCATTGGCCAACTGATGACAAGAAACCATCGGTTCACAGCCGCAATGTTAAGCAAAAAGATGAGGAAAAGTCAACCGAAGGCAACTCAACTTGACCCACGAAAGGACCGTAGCTCATGACGATGCAAGGCTTCCCGAATCTCCTGCGCATCAAAGATTCGATAGACGCTGTGCCAGTAGCGCAGTCTCGCTTTTTTATCGTGGATGAGCATTGTCCCGCAGGCGAGCGGAAGCAGGTTTTCTCGGTGGCGGGGAGAGGCAGAGTTGACCTCATCGTCGAGATTCAGACGTCCAAGAACGACGACCAGATGATGTTCGAGCCGCAGTTCGATGGGCAATCGGAGCTCTGGTGCCCTCAGTTTGTGCATGACTGGTTGCAACTCGAGGCTATAGCTGGCCAGCAAAGCCCGATCTACACCCATGTTTGGAACGAGGTTGGGAATGAGTTCGGGATTGTCTTCGCCCTTCCCAGGTACTTCTCGGACAGCTTTGAATTATGGCTGGACAATAGAGACGTCGGGAGTGAGCACGTTGTGAAGTACCTGCTGATCCTCTATAGCAAGTATCCAGCGGTATTACCATGATCGACCTACAGGCGGCCAAAGACTTTGTAGATAGCATGTACTACGAGCCGAAGAAGCTCATGCAGGTGGCCCCCAATACGTGGGAGCTCGTCATCTGCGGTGCCTTCATTGCCGTCAGGTACTATATGGACATTAATCCCCAGCGAAAGGACGATCTCATAGCGGGATGCGCGGCTTATGGGTTTGGCTCCTGCCAGAATCAAGAGTTCGAAACCCTCTGGGGCGATACGATGCCGCTTCCTCCGCAGGCGGCCCTACCTTGTCACATCGAGTACTACACAGATGACGTAGCGACGTGGTGGGTATGGACGGAGATGAAGCGCTTGTGGCCCATGCGCAACTGGAAAGAATACACCAACCTCTGTCTTTTTGCCGCCTTGAGCAAACACAACGAGGGTAAAGACGTGGAGGCCAACGAGCTTTATGACTATGCCTTAGAATCCTGGGATGGACTAGGATTCTATGACCAGTATGTGCGAGATTGCGGCCACTATCATCCGTATCCCATTGGCATTTGTATGTATGTGGCACGGGCCTTGGGGCGCTCTATCCCTGCACACATGCAGTGGCAATTCGATCAGGTCTTGGCTCGATCCCAGGGCGACGATGGAGGCATCATTACGCTGTACGACCTCGAGGGCGTACCCTTCGGCACCCCTAGCGAAGAGCCCACCATGTTTGTCATCATGGGCTACGAGTATGAGCATCTTCGGCATCAAACCCTTGGAGGATGGAAGGAGCTACGATGCTCCTAACAGTCTATCCATGCTTTCGAACAGCCTCGGGGTGGGCAACGGGGCTACCTCTGTCTGACATAGCGGTGTCGATACTCAGAGTGAGGAAATCCGACAAGGCCGTAACGACAATGGTGGACGCTGCAGCAGTCCAAGCAGAGATAGGCAAGGGCTGTTATGCCTACTACTACGATGCGACGGAGCTTGATACCTACGACTATCTCTCCTTTGTAGACTATGTGGGGACTGAGGACCTAACTCCACTGGGGGCAGTGCAGAAGCTGGACGTTGATGTAAACACAAGGGCGACGCTAGGAGCTGGGGCTATGGAGTGGACCTATACACTTACCGAACAGGGCACGGGGAACCCTATACCGGATGCCACCGTTTGGGTAACAACCGATGCAGGAGGTAGTCATGTTGTAGCCAGTGGGCTGACAAACCAAGAGGGGATAGTTACCTTCTGGTTGGACACTGGAACCGTCTACGTCTGGAGACAGAAGAGCGGGTGGAATTTCTCGAACCCTGATGAAGAGGTGGTGAGCTGATATGAGTGGATCCGGAAGCGGTTCGCAGACTCAAGCTGAGTCTGCTGTTTATTGCACGGTGAACCAAGTTAAAGAACACCTTGGCCTTGTTGGGGTTGAGGACTATGACGGCCTCTTGGCCTGGAACATCTCAGTAGCCAGCAGGGTGATTGACAGGAAATGCCGGCGATCTTTTGTCGTGGGTACTGAGGACGAGACTCGTCTTTTCGGCAAGTGTGGCAAGAAACGGTTGCGTATTGACGATCTGCGCCAGATGACGAAGATCGAGATCGATACCGACGATGATGGGAACTTCGATCTTGAGCTTTCTTCTACCTCTTACTATCTCGAGCCCGACAACACCCTACCCAAGACCACCCTAGTACTAAGAGAGGGCAACAAGGAGCTAGCAGCCTTCCCGAAGTACCCGCAATCGATTCGTATCACAGCCTTGTGGGGTTACGGCGCAGAGATCCCGGAGCAGATCCAGCAGGCGTGCATTATGATCGTCAGCTATCTCTTCAAGCGTAAAGACGCTGCCTACGCTGACGTTACCGGAAGCCCTGATCTTGAGAGTATGCGCCTGCCTCAGGGGCTGTCAGCTGACATCACCCTCCTCCTCACCGGGTTTATCAGACCGAAGGAGGTCTTGATTTCATGATCAACGCTGAACTTCTAGGTGGAGAGAAACTCCTCAAGAAGCTTGATAACCTGGAGCAGCTTCTGGGAGAACCGCTGCGTCACACCTTTCAGGGATCCGCAGAGCTGATCGAGGGCGAGGTGAAGCTAGAGACTCCGCGTGATGTAGGACACCTGGCGCAGAGTATCACTCACGAAGTGGATTCTGCCACTATCCCGCTCTATGCAAAAGTAGGCACAAACAAGATCTACGCGCAAGCAGTGGAGTTCGGAACGAAGCCCCACTGGACCAGCGTGAAAAATCTTGAAGGTTGGGCCAGGCGCCATCATGTCAATCCCTACGCTGTTCAACAGGCAATAGCTAAGCGTGGGACCCCTCCACACAAGATGTTTAGCAAAGGCTGGAAGAGTGCCGAAAAGGATGTTATAGAGTACTTCGAGGAAGTGGGCAATGCGATTGAACAGAGGTGGCAGCAATGAGTCTGGAGCAGATAGTAACCGAGGCTGCCAAGGTAGGGGCGGCGATAGAGGGCATCAAGCAAGTATACGAAAGGGTGCCAGAGGGTATATCAGCAGTGCCCAATCTCCTTGTCACGGTGCGATCAGGAACCATCGCGTATGAGCCTGACTGTCTGCGATGGGACCATCGCTTACAGCTATGGTTACGTGTCTTGCGTACGGACCTACCCACGGCGGAAAACATGGCGCGGCCCTTCGTTGCCAAAGTAGTGGAAGCCTTCGGCAAGAACACTCGTCTCAATGACACGTGCGAAGCCTGTTGGATCGCTAACTACGAAATGATGCATATGCCTTTCGGGGCAGTGCCCTACTTCGGCGTGCACTTCGATCTCTTGGTCCTGGAAAAGGAGGTATGGGAATTTGTTTAGGTATATCGGATCAGGAGCGTTTCTTCCTGGAGTGCCTCGGCGGGACCTGACGGAGGAGGAGATTAAACGGTCTTCGATGATCGACGTGAAGGAGATCCTGGCAAGTGGACTTTATGTGAGGGAACGGAAGAATAAGACATCCCCCTTGGGTAGCACCAAGGAGTTGAAAGGAGGGGAAACGAGTGACAGCAACACTAAGGAAAGCACAGATAGGTAAGGAGACAACGCATGGCGACTCGGTAGCTGCAACAACGCGTCTTCTCGGCAAGTTTACGCACAAAGAAGTACCGGAATTCGACGAGGTTGAAGAGCATACCGGAATGCTGTCCAAACACATCCGGGCGGCTACCAAGACTGGCACGATAGCGGAAATAGGGAGAGAAGGGACCTTCACCTTCGAGCAAGCCCCCTACTTCCTGGGTATGTGCATCAAAGGAGGTGTTGTTGGGGAGCAGGTCGACGCTTCAGCAGCCTATCGCTGGGCCTACGAACGCAATCTTTCTGGAGTAAACGACCCAGACTCTTACACGTGGGAGATTGGCAACGCGGTCCAGGCGTTTAAGACCAAGTTTGGGCTAGGTAAATCACTCGAGGTAGGTGGCGTGTCCAACAAGCTATTGACACTCAAGTGCGACATGTTCGGGCAGGACTTCTCTAAATGTAACTTCACCCCTGCCCTCTCACTGCCTGTGGTCGAGGATGCCGTGACTAGAAAGACAGGACTCTACCTGGACGACACTGCTGCAGCTCTTGGGACTACCCAGGTCTCGTCCACCTTGCTGGATTTCAACTGGAAGCTGGACACAGGGATGATCCCTGATGACTGCTGCGATGGGGAACTGTGGTTCACCGACTTCACTGAAGTCTCCACCATGATCACGCTGGAGATGACCTTCAAGTTCAACAACGGCGCAAATCTAGAATATGAAAAGTACTATGACAAGCAACCTCGCTTTATGCGCCTGATAACCCAAGGCTCGGAGATTGAACCTGGCTATGCAAAGTCAATCAAGCTCGATGCTTGTTTCGACTATCGAGATTGGGGGGCCTTGGAGGAGGACAACGGGCGAGACACCGTTAAAATCAAGATGGAGTCCCTCTATGACCCGACGTGGGGCAAGGAGTGGCTAATAGAAGTAGTTAATGCCCTTTCTACTTTGCCATAGAAAAAAGAGAAGGAGAGAGCGTGAGTAAAGGTGATGGATGGGGTAGCGTGTGTGACTTAATCCAAGAACACAATCAAGCAGAGTAAGGAAAAAGAAAATGGCGAGTAACTATCCAGCTACCCTCGGGTGGGGTGGTGCGCACCTACAGAATATAAAAAAATACCTTGATGAGATCTATGAAGTAATCCCCGGACAGGGTCTCAGCGACTTGGCACTTGATAATCTGGAGGTGGGAGGAGATCTCGCGGTAGGGCCTATTGAATTACCTGAAGATGCTGGGGCCTTCCAGCTTATCGATATGCCTGTTGAGGCGGCACCGATTGGGACTGAAGAGAGCTATGCCTTTGCCGTAGACGGCACAGAAATTTTCAAGATATACGCGGAGTCGGATGGTGTGGGGGGGATACAAAATTACTTCGCACAAGCTGATAGGTTTCTGGCTGGATATGGGATCTCCAACGGGGTTTGGTTTGAAGACAGCCTTGGTGACTTCTATCGATTGTTCTCTGTGCAAGAGAACAATCGATTACATATTAACAGTCCTGATTCCCTTCGAGTGCAGTATGGGAACCCAAAGAATGTTGCGGTCTGGGACGGGACATATTCTGGAACGCCGAATTATGATCTTATTGGATCTGTAGCTACTGAAGGTGAATATCTTTGGAGCCCTAGATTCCAGATAACAGCGAAATGTTATCCAACAGGTGATGAAATCCGGGCAGCAAGATCAATCAGACAGTGTGAAGCAATAGATATGGGTGGTGGAGCTGTCCAAGCACTAGAGACCACGAAAATGTTGTCGTCTACGAGCACAGTGGTTGTTTTGAAACAGGAAAACGCCAACGGTGAAGCCCGTATAGGGTTTCTTGGTGCGGAGGGGCAGGCGCGACAACCACATATAGCTGATGCAGATGGCACCCTCGCAGATATAACCACGAAATTCAATTCGTTGCTGACGTACCTTGAGGATTTTGGTTTGGTGGCGACAATATGAGCATAAAGATAGCTGCGAGCGCAAGCAGATTAAGGATGGGGGCTCCTCTAATTAGATCACTGCGTAAATTGGGATCTATAAGGGCATACTCAGGGAACCCTGTTGTATCGGAATCCCCTGCTGAGTGGGATGAGCACATGAGAGAAATAGGTAATGTCCTCTATGAACCAGATGCAGGGGAATCAAAATATAAGATGACCTACAGTGGATATGCTGGTGACTATGGCGACGGAACTACGGTGTACGTTGGTGGCGCAATCTCCGCTGACGGTTTCAGTTGGACCAAAACAGGGAAGCTTATCACACGCGCATTAGAAGATCCCTATGTTGTGGTAGTCGATGGCGTGTATCATCTTTTCGCGGAAGATAAAGCAGATGTCCCCTTCAGGGGCCTGCGCCGGTACCATTCATCGGATTTCATCACCTGGGTGGATGATGGCGATGTTTTTGACCCTCAGGGAGGCGGTGATCCGGACGGATGGGAATCACAAGATGTGAGCTCACCAGTAGTATGGCATGACGGGGACATATGGTACATGTTGTATGAAGGTAGGGGGAATGGATATGGTGGCATGATTGGGCTTGCTACATCTGACGATGGCCTTAATTGGAGAAGAGAGGCAACCAATCCTGTGCAAGGCTATGGTACTCCAGGAGAATGGGATGAAGCGAATAATGTCCCTGATAGCTTGTTGGAACTGAAGGGCACCTATTACATGACATATCATGGGTACAAAGATACCTATCAAAGTGGAATAAGCTGGGGCACAACATTATTGAATTGGCAACGTGGCGAATATAACCCTATAGATACAGTTGAAACGCTGATGTTGTTCGCTGATGGCGATGATATCAGAGGAACTCGTTTGTGCAATGGCGGAATAGGGTTATATTTTCCTTTACCGGGAGGGCGGATCAATGTCACCTAATGGCGAAGATGCAATCATAATTGATCAGAATCTTTTGTCGGAAATGATCCAGGCGATTGAGTCCAAAAATATGCAGATAAGCATACATTTAGCGCGAATAACAGCGGCACATAAAAAGCTCTCTACGGAGCATGAGATGAACATCGGTAAGATTAATCTTCTTCGAGAATTGATTGCACAATCGGAGACCAAGTAGCGCAAGGAGGTAAGGTGAGCAGGTGTTTTCAGCGAGATAGCCAAGCCGATTTGGAGCGGATGGAACTGAGCGACGGGTTCTGGGTGAAGATAAAGCGACGCCTCAGCTACGAAG